>JALZVN010000281.1 GCA_023299965.1 Saprospiraceae bacterium
TGCCACACCATTTTTAACCAATAAGAAGTTTGCTCGAGAATATTTTTTTTCAGCCGGAATTTTCTGCACTACAAAATTCCGAACACCCTTCTTATACAATGTGGCTATGTATTTATGCCCATCGGTATACTGGCCCTTCAACGCAAAAAACAAAGTTTGTTTGGCTACTGATATTTGTCGACTATCGATAGACACATGCCGAATAATATAGTCAAATTCAGGTGCTCCATTTTTCAATGCTTGAGCTATATCCGTGATTGGTAATTTCATAAACTAAGCTATATACTATTTTATGTGTATTGATTTGGGCGTGCCCTTTTCGTTTCGCTGCGCTACACTCGAGGTCGGGCTCTATCGGGGTCCGCCGTTCGGCTCCCGCCCCTCCGAAAAAGTCGGGGCCTATTCCTTACAGTCATAGCCCTATCGATCCCTCACGCAAAAGTACTAAAATTTGAAACTTACCTTTGTATACGGATTACCATTACAAATGAAATTATACTAATTTTATAGTTCAAATGGTATTAGTTCAAGTTTTTTCTATTGGCTTACAGTAGATCAATACACTCGATAAGTTACTGCCCAAAAAGGTTTATGATACAAAATCATCATAGATATTAATCGTCCAACATTTGGATGACAATCAGCAATGACTAAACACAATGAATGGGCTTAACAGAGATAGTACCCCCTTTGTAGAGATTCCTTCATAGGAGAGGCTCGATTTATTGAATCACAATCCGCTCTGTGATAACCTTGTCTGCTATAAGTAAGCGCACAAAATATACACCACTAGGTACTGCATTCTTTGAAAAATCAAGATTGAATTGACCAGGACCAACTTGTTTCTGATTGAGCAAAAATTTGACTCGTTTTCCATTTTTATTGATGATGTCAAGATCGATGAAAGCTTTCTTGTCAAGATTGTAATTAATGGTCACTTTTTGCTCACCAAGCTTTTGAATAACTTCCAAAGGAGCAGATGCATTACCCATAGTTTGAGCCCCAGCAGAAAAGATAAAAATAGGAGAAGTACTCAACGTTAAAATTTCAGAGTCGATTTTATCTAACTTTTTAATACGACTATAGTCCCATGCCGCTACGCTCATTCTAGGATTACTCCACTCTATAGGTAAAGGAAAGTCCGCGCTTCCCGCTTCACTATTGTCGATGCTTGTTTTTGCCCAGATGACGAGTATACTTCGCCCAAGCTTATCAGAAAAGACTCCTCCATCTACATTTGCGGTCATGGCAAGTGCAGCAGTTTTGTCATAGTCAAAGTGCATCCCTCCTAATAGCTGTGCAGTGGTCTTATAGGCAATGCCACCATCTGTCAAAGTCATCTCATACTTAGGCACATCTAAAAGCGAATGATATACTCCCATAGTATTGAATTCCGTAAGATTGACCTGCATATCGTGTGGAGAAGCTTCTGCTAGATTATAGATATGGTACTGTCTGATGTTTTCTCGCTTAGCCAACACCATGGATTTTATGGTGAAGTTTCTTTGGGCTTCATCACTACCCAATTGATTGTTGAAGGATTTTCTAGGAATATTTACCTCTGTGAGTATCCAGTGCTTGGCAGGATATTTTTTGCCATCGTACCCATATGTGTGTAAGACTTTCTTGAATCTGTTTTTGGCTTCGACTACTCCTTGAGCTGCCTTGTCGGTATGTCTAAATAGATCATGTTTGAACTTACTCATGTTCCATTTTTTTAGACTACCATCTATATGTGGATAACAATGAAAACTAAGCACATCAAAATAAGCCCCGCCTTTTAAAGCAAATTGATCGCTGATGCTACCATCTACAGGATTATCTGTATTCCTACATACGGCGTCCATAAAAGAAGGGTAGCCTACACCGCCCGTGGCAACTAAGCCATCTGGTTGAACAGATTTGATTACTTCATATGCGATACGCAAAGTACGGATGTAGTGAAAAACTGGAGCCCTCATTTTGTATTCACAAGGATCAGGGTTGTTATCCCACCAACTTCCCGAAGACCCTGGTGGAGCTAGAGAGTGTCCTTTGAAATCTCTATCTGCTAGATCAGGTTCATTCCAGATTTCCCAAATTTTCACGTAGTCTTTGTAGAGACTGACAGTCTTATATACATATAAGGCAAAATCATTATTGTCATTTACAGGCGTCCCATTTTCTCCATCATCCCAGATTGGTTCATATAGATTTCTATAGTGATTAGAAGGACCCGTTTCATCGCAGTAGATAGTACGCTCTCTTTGTTCTTCGGATGGTTCTCCTATAAAGCATACGATATCTTCTATTCCTATTGATTTGTAATATTTGAATGCGGAAATTCTGGCATCATATCCCCATTTTTCCAAAAAATGCCCAAAGAGTGCAGGGCGTAACGTTTCTGATCCAATGCCTTCAACCTCTCGCACAGGATCTCCTTTAGAAATAGTCGCTAAGTCTTCATCTGTCCAGCCAGGAAAATATCCCATGTTGGTGCCAAAGAAAACATCGCTTTGATAAGGAGGAACAAAGTCGTTCGCCGTTTTGACTTGCGCACTAGACAGCAGGCTGTAAAAGACGAATACAATAGTGATATACAATTTAATTGCCATGGGCTTGAATACAATATATGTTTATGTCAAAAGCAGCATTTTGTGGACGCTACCTATTTAGAACGATTCCGAAGGGAAGATAGTCTATTGGGCAGATTGATACTTAATCTTTCCATCTACAATAGTATACAATACTTTAGTATCTAATATTTCATCATCGGTACAACTTAACAAATCATTTGATAAAATAACGATGTCGGCGAGCTTGCCGATTTCTAGAGAACCCTTTTGTTTTTCTTCAAACGCTGCAAAAGCATTATCAAGAGTATAAGACTTGATAGCCTCTGCACGCGTCATTTTTTGTTCTGTATAGAATTCAAAGCCATTGTCTTTTCGCTTTCTTGTAACTGCTGCATAGATACAATCAATTGGACTGATATCTTCAACAGGCACATCTGTACCGTTGGCAAGTCTAGCACCACTGTCTATCAGAGAGCGCCAAGCATAAGCCCCTTCTTTACTTCGTTCATGTCCAAGGCGTTTCTCTACAAATGGAGAATCAGAGGTGCAATGAATCGCTTGCATAGAAGCAATGGCACCAAGTTCGTTAAACCGAGAGATATCACTTGGGTTTAGATGCTGTGCATGTTCTACTCTCCAGCGACTACCTTTTTCGTATCCTTTTTCTGGCATATGTTCATCAAACAGGTCTAGTATCAATCGATTGGCTCGGTCTCCAATACCATGCACACAAAGTTGTAGATTATGCTCCTTAGCTAATTTAGCGATACCACTTACTTCCGTAATTGGGGTCGTGTTTTGTCCTTCAAATCCTGGCTTGTCATCATAAGGCTTGAGTAGCCAAGCTCCAAAAGCACCCAGTGCGCCATCTATTTCAGACTTGATAGCCCGTACAGTGAAGAAGCCATCTCCTCTATCAATAATGGGAAACTGAGAAAGCTTACCTTTCATATCTTCGTATCGATGTCTCACCATAGCCCAGAGGCGGATGTCAAGTTTTCTTTCATCCGCTAACGCTTTATAATATTCGATTTCTTTAAAAGTAGATCCCGCATCTTGGAATGAAGTAATGCCATTTGCTAAGCATTTTTCTTGCGCCTTTTCAATACCTTCTAACCAAAGTGCATATTTTTTTTCTTCCGGGATACCATCTAAATAATCATTATAGGAATTTTGAATAAGTTGCATAGCACGTTCTTCGAAAACACCTAAGGCATATCCATCATTGTCTCTGACGATTTCTCCACCAGCTGGATTATTGGTTTCTATGGTAACCCCACTTACATCCATGGCAGCCTTATTGGCGAATAAAGAATGCCCGCTGGCATGCTTTAGGATAATTGGGTTGTCTTTAGTAAGCTCACTTAATTTATCATGAAATGGATACCCATGAACATTTTGCAATGGTATAGAATCCCATTTTTCCTGATGCCATCCTCTTCCTTCTATCCACTCTCCTTTTTCGAGCGTTTTGGCTTTTGCGGCTACTCTTTCTATTACATCTTCCCAACTCTTAGTATTTAATAAGTTGATATTGACCAAAGACTTTCCCATGCCGGAAAAGTGGCCGTGCCCCTCTATCATACCTGGCATTACAAATTTCCCTTTAGCGTCTATGGTTTTAGTCTTTTCTCCGATAAGAGAAACCATATCAACTTCTTCTCCAATCTTGAGAATCTTGCCATCCTTGATGGCTAATGCTTTGGCAGTAGGCTTGTCAATTGATACAGTATAGATATTACCATTGGTGATGACAAGGTCGGCTTTGTCTTCAGTGATACAGCTACATAGGCACAGCAATAGCATGACCACTAGTAGGGGGGATATATTTTGCATAATTTCGTTTTCTATTTCATCAAGGTCACATTGCCTTCTACAAGCAGCTCACTTCCATCATTAAATTCTATAATGGCATAATAGACAAATACGCCTGCTTGCATTTTCTCGCCACGAAATTCTCCATCCCAACTAAAAGCAGGATCATTGGCAGGTACATCTTCCATAAAGAAAACTTGATTTCCCCAGCGATCAAAAATGGAAAGTTCTCTTACCAAAGCCACTGCATCACTTCCAAAAACATAGAATAGATCGTTAAAGCCATCGTCATTTGGACTGAATACATTTGGAATAAACACGTTTTGACTACCATCAACAGTTACAATTATGTTTACAGTTGCTGAGCATCCTTGGATATCAAATACTTCCGCTGTGAACGTTGTGGTGTTTATTGGAGAAGCAATTGGATTAAAGCATTCTGTGCAAGTCAAATCAGGTGACATATTCCATGAGATACTATCAATAACAAAATCGGCAATAATGTTTAACGGGATAGATCTGCCAGGTTCTATCATCAGTGACTCTTGAGTGGGTATGGTTATTTCATTTTGTTCTACATCAAGTATTTCAAAAGTTTCTACAAATCGGCAGCCACCGTCATCTATGACTACTAGCTCATGTGCTCCATTATTCGTACTTACTTGTACAGGGAAGTCTATAATTTCTATTGGATTTAACATATCATCTAAAAATAATGAAAAACCATTTCCACTACTGACATCGATATCAAAGATGCTTATCGTACCTACATCAGAATTGCACGGAGAGCCAAGTGCTGTGAAATCGATTTGAACTGAATCTGCTTCTTGCAGCTCGAAGGTTTCTGTATCAGTGCAGCCAAATTCATCGGTAACTATAACATTAAAACTTCCTGGTTCAAAGATATCTAAAGTTGGAGTTTGATTACCTTGATTCCAGAGATAGTCAATATCTCCAATACCCCCATTGACAACAGCCTCTAAATTGAGGTTGTCAAAACTAATGCAGGAAAGAGGAAGTCCAGCTATACCATCTGGAAGGATTTCGACTTCTATATTACTTACTTGGACTTCTAGAAAAAGACTTGTAAGGTCAAGGTCACATTCAATTCCATTTATGTTTGTTACAAAATAAGTAAGCGTTGATTCTGGTGTAAGCCCTAAAGTAGAATTGTTTTGAAGGTTTGGAAAAGTAATCTCATTTCCATCGGAATCGTTCAGCGTCAAATCAAAGGACTCAGTAGAGTTAGTTACGATGCTTATTATAGCTGTTTCATCATTACAAATCGATTCATCACCTCTTAGCTCAAAAAAGATGTCTTCAAAAGTCAAATTGACAGTAACTATAGAATCGCATCCTTGGGCATTCTGATTAGATAGAACAGTTACGCCAGTTGGATTTGTTTCATTGAATACTTGAGTGCCCACTATTATTTCACTATTTTGACCTAAGCAAAAAACTTCTTCGATGGTATTTGTGCTCTGATCAGCAAAGTTGAGCATTACGTTGAAAATAGAATCACACCCTGCTGCAGAAAGAATGGTAGCCATTCCAGTTGGATTGGCTTCGTTAAAAGTATCGTTTCCGAAAGTGATTTCAAATCCACTACCTGCACAATCGTTATTGGTAAAGTCAGGCCCTTGTACTTCGTTTTGGAAGTTGAGCACTACATTGAAAATAG
>JALZVN010000282.1 GCA_023299965.1 Saprospiraceae bacterium
ATGTGGAGGAGTTACTTTCACAAACGATGCTGGTCAGTTCTCTGATGAGTGTGGAGCTACAGGATTTATTACTGTAAACTTTACAGCTACTGATGATTGTGGAAATGCGGAAACTACTTCTGCTACATTTACGATAGAAGATACAACTGCTCCTGATGTAACTGTTGAAGCTTCTGACCTTACAGTTGAATGTGATGGTCAAGGTAATTTAGCTGCTTTACAAGGATGGTTAGCTGCTAACGGTGGTGCAAACGCTGTTGACAGTTGTAGCGATGTTGTTTGGTCAAATAATTTCAACACAACAAGTGATGCTTGTGGTGAGTCAGGTACAGCTACTGTAACATTTACAGCTACTGATGACTGTGGAAATGCGACGACTACTACTGCTGCATTTGTAATCGAAGATACTACAGCACCTATTATTTCAGGTGTACCAAGTGACTTGGATGTAGAATGTGATGAGATTCCACCAGTAACACTTCCAGAAGTGGAAGATACTTGTGATAGTAGCATTAGTATCCAGTTCGGTGAAGTTACTGAGCCAGGACCATGTGTGAATAGTTTTGTGATCACAAGAACATTTACTGCAGTTGATGCATGTGGAAATTCTTCTGTAGCAGTTCAGACAATAAATGTTGGAGATTCAACTGAGCCTACGCTAAGCGGGGTACCTTCAGATATCACTGTTGAGTGTGACGAAGTACCAGCATTCCCAGCAGCAGGTGAGGTAGTTGCTACTGATAACTGTGATCCTAACGTATCAATAGATATTGAGGAAGAAGTTGTTGACGGCGATTGCGCTGAAAACTTTACTATCGTAAGAAGATGGATTGCTACTGATAACTGTGGTAACGCTGCAGTTGCTGAGCAAAGAATTGAAGTGGGTGATAATACTGCTCCAGTTCTTGCAGGTGTACCTGCTAACATTACAGTTGAATGTGATGAGGTGCCGAATACTAGTGGTCCTGGAAACGTTGCAGCAACTGATAATTGTGATAGCGATGTTGATATAGTTTACGAAGAAGCTAGAGAAGATAGCGGTGTTTGTGCGGATGCATTTACAATCGTTAGAACTTGGACAGCTATCGACAACTGTGGTAACGAGACTTCAGCTGAACAAAGAATCGAAGTAGGTGATAATACTGCTCCTGTTCTTGTAGGTGTGCCTTCTGATTTAGAAGTTGAATGCGATAACATTCCAACTGCTGCAAACGGAAGTGTAGTTGCTACAGATAACTGTGATTCTGATGTGGATATTTCATTTGAAGAAATCATAGAAAATGGTTCTTGCGAGAATTCATTTGTAATAGTAAGAACTTGGATTGCTACTGATAACTGTGGTAATGCAACTTCTCAAGAGCAAAGAATTGAAGTAGGAGACAATACTGCTCCGGTTATAGCTGGTATCCCAGTAAGTACGACTATCGAATGTGACGAAGTAGCTTCTGCTACTGTAGGTGACATTCAGGTAACTGATAATTGCGATGCTGATGTTGATGTTGACTTCGAAGAAGTTATACTTGATAACGGTGGCTGTGAAGATAGTTTCACAATCGTAAGAACTTGGATTGCTACTGATAACTGCGGAAACGTAGCTACTGGAGAGCAAAGAATCGAAGTAGGAGATAACACTGCACCAGTTCTAGCTGGTGTGCCAAGTGATATTACTACTGAGTGTGATGCTTCATCTGAGCCTGTTGCTAATGTTGTGGCAACTGACAACTGTGATGCTGATGTAGAAATTACATTTGAAGAAGTAACTAATCAGGCTGATTGTGCAAATTCATTTGTGATCATCAGAAGATGGACTGCTACTGATAACTGTGGCAATACTGCTTTTGCACTTCAGACAATTACAGTGGGTGATAATACTGCTCCAGTTATTGCTGGTGTACCGACTGATACTACTGTAGAGTGTGATCAAGTTCCGACTACCAATGGTGCAAATGATATTTCTGTAACTGACAATTGTGATCCAAATCCATTTGTTGAGTTTGTAGAAACGACAGAGAATACTTCAGATTGTGAAGATTCATTTGTAATAGTAAGAACTTGGACTGCTTCTGATGACTGTGGTAATGTTTCTACTGCTGAGCAAAGAATCACTGTAGGTGATAATACTGCTCCAGTTATTGTAGGAATTCCTGCTGATCAAGATGTAGAATGTGACGCAATACCTGCTCCAGCTACTGATGCTGTATCGGCTACTGATAATTGTGATGCAAACGTATCACTTGAATTTAGTGAAATTACTGAACCAGGAAGTTGTGCAAATAACTTTGTAATAGTTAGAACATGGATTGCTACCGATAACTGTGGTAACTCATCTGTTGGAACGCAAAGAGTGAATGTTGGTGATAATACTGCTCCTGCAATAGTAGGTGTAAGTGCTGACATTACTATCGAGTGTGGAGCTACTCCACCTGCTCCAGCTACTCCTTCTGTAACTGATAACTGTGATGCAAATGTACAGTTAGAGTTTACGGAGCTTGCTGGTGAGTTTACAGATTGTTCTAGTTCTTATACACTTACTAGAACTTGGACTGCGACTGATGACTGTGGTAACGTAAATACTGCTGAACAAGTTATTACTGTTGAAGGTGATAATACAGCACCTACTTTAGTTGGTGTGCCAAGCAATATCGTAATTGAATGTGATGAAGCGGACTTAACACCTGCTCCAAATGTAACAGCTACTGATAACTGTGATTCTAATGTTGAAATAACATTTGATGAGATCGTTACTCCAGGTGCTTGTGCAGGTTCATTTACAATTGTTAGAACTTGGATTGCTATTGACGACTGTGGTAATTCTACTGTAGGAACTCAAGAGATATCTGTAAGTGATAACACTGCGCCTACTTTAGTTGGTGTGCCTACTGATCTTTCACTTGATTGTGGAGATGCATTACCAGCTGCACCAAATGTGACAGCAGTTGATAATTGTGATGCGAATACTCAAGTTGAATTTATAGAGGTTATTGATGGTCAGGTTGACTGCATGAACTCATATAATGTAACTAGAACTTGGACAGCTATCGATGAATGTGGAAACGAAAGTTCTGCTTCTCAGACAATCACAATAGTTGGTGACAATACGCCTCCAACACTTGTGGGAGTTCCTACTGATGTAACATTTGATTGTGGATCAGTACAGGATGTACCTCAGGATGGTGTGACTGCTACAGATAACTGTGATGCAAATGTAGATATTGAGTTTGCTGAAACTACAGAGCCAGGACAGTGTCCTCAAGAGTATACTGTTTTGAGAACATGGATTGCGATTGATGATTGTGGTAACTCTGCTATAGCAACACAGAGAGTAAGTGTTGGTGATAGTTCAGTACCTACATTGGTAGGTGTACCAAGTGATTTGACTATTGAGTGTGGAGAGACTGCTCCAGAAGCGCCAGAAGTTGTAGCTATTGATAATTGTTCTACTAACGTAGATATTACCTTTGCTGAATCGACTGGTACTGATAACGCAGATTGTACTTCTACATTCGAAATTGTTAGAACATGGACGGCTACTGATGAGTGTGGAAACGTAGCTACTGCTACGCAGACTATCTCTGTAGGTGGTGATAGCAGCAATCCAGTATTTGTTGATTTACCAGCAGACGTGGATGTTAGCTGTGATGAAGCAGGTAATCTTGAGGCAGGAAATGTTACTGCTACTGATAACTGTGATACGAATGTTTCAGTTACTTTTGATGAGGTTGTTACTCCTGGTAGCTGCTCTGGTTCTTTCCAGATCATCAGAACATATACTGCTACAGATGATTGTGGAAACTCTACAACCGCTACACAGACAATTAATGTGAATGATGCAGTTGCTCCTGTTATTGCAGGTGTACCGGGTGATATTAGTCTTGGTTGCTCTGAAAGCCCAAGTAACAATATCCCAGAAGTTACTGCTACCGACAACTGTGATACTAATGTTTCTATTACTTTCGAGGAGACTAGAAATGAAGGAGACTGTAGTAACACATATACATTGATTAGAACTTGGACTGCGACGGATGATTGTGGTAATGTCTCTACTCAAACACAAACTGTTTCTGTTGGAGATAATCAAGCTCCAGTATTTGAACCAATAGCTGAAAATGTTACACTTTCTTGTGAAGAAGCTGATGATTTTAGATTACCAATCGCAACAGATGATTGTAGTGATGTTGAAGTGACTTTTGAGAGAACTGTTGTAGATGGAGCTTGTGAGTTCAATAGCACTGTTTCAGTGGTATATACTGCTACAGATGAATGTGGTAATGTAGCCACTTTTACTCAGATAGCTGAAATCATAGACAATGAAGCACCTACAGGTATTGGTGTGCCTTCGGACATAACTGTTAATCTTGATGGTGGACAACCTATTCCTGGTGTTGCACAAGTATTAGCTACGGACAATTGTGATCCTAATCCTTCGATTGAGTTCACTGAGTCTAGAACTGACGGTTGTGATTATACTATTACAAGAACATGGACTGTTGCTGATGCTTGTGGAAACGCAAATACATATACTCAGATCATTACTGTGAATAGTTCACTACAAGTATTGGTAGAATCTACAAGAGATGAAAATTGTGATGATGCTAACGGATCTGCAGTATTAGCACCTTCTAACTTCAGTTATATTTGGAGTGATGGTGGTACTGGTGCAGTTAGAGAAAATCTAGTAGATGGTTCTTATACTGTTACTGCTTCTGATGACTTCGGTTGTACTTCTGTAATCCCAGTTGTGATCGGTGAGATCGGAAACTGTGGTGGATGTGTTGAGCCAGTGATTAGTATTGACAATTTGCAAGATGCTACTTGTGGTAATGCTAATGGTTCTATCACATTGAGTATTGAAAACGCTGATCAATTCACTTATACTTGGATTCCTAATATAGGTGAAGGTGACGCGAACGTAAGAACAGGTTTACCTGGTGGGTCTTATGAAGTAATAGTTTCTGACTTGAACTTTGTAAACTGCTTCTCTAAAGTAAACTTTGTAATAGGAAATTCTGATGGACCAGATGTTACTGATATCCAAATTGACCCTGCTACTTGTGGTGAGTCTAATGGTCAGGTTACATTGGCTCCAGCGAATTACATATACATGTGGACTGCGGATAACTTCCAAGGTAACACTAGAACCGATCTTCCTGCTGGTCTTTATGAGATCGCTGTTATAGATGAGAGTAACCCAACTTGTCCTTCTGTGATAATGATTGAGGTACCTGGTACTATTAATTTGAATGCACAAGCTAACATTATTGCTCAGCCTACATGTGGTGAGAATAACGGTAATGTTCAGATTGCTGTACAGAATGGTTCTACTGATTTGACTTACGCTTGGAATGATGGAGCTACTACTAGTAGTAGAGATAACTTATCTGCAGGAACATACACAGTAGTAATTACTACTGCTGACGGATGTGTTGAAACACTGATGTTCACATTGACTAATGATGTTGCGGGTGCTACTATCTCTGGTGCACAGGATCTTACTGTATGCTTCGGCGCAGAAGGAACTGTAGACTTTGATGTTGCTACTGATGCAGGTTTTGTAGGTCAACCTATTGTGACTATCGTTGACGCAAACGGTGTAAATGCAGTAAATGGAAATCTTACTGCAGGTGGATACTGTATCATGATAGCTGACGGAAATGGATGTATTGCAGGTCAGTCTTGCTTTACAGTTTCTGAGTTGCCTTTAATTGCAGCTTCATATACTGCTACTGCAGTTACTTGTAATGCAAACGGTTCTATAGAATTAACAGTTTCTGGTGGACTTGCTCCATTCAGCTATGCTTGGTCTAATGGTGCTACTAGTCAGGATCTTTCGGATCTTGTAGCTGCACAGTATACTGTACAAATTACTGATGGTAATGGATGTACTACTTCATTAGATGTGAATGTACTTGATGAGTGTAACGGGACTGGTAACGGATGTGATCTTGAAGCTTCTGCAACAATAGTTGCTCAGCCAACTTGTAACAACGCAGACGGTGCAGTCACAATTGATATCTTGACAGGTACTGCTTCTACAGTAGCTTGGCCTGATGGTTCTAATGATTTGATTAGATCTGACTTGCCAGCAGGTAACTACGCTGTGACTATTACTGATGCAAGCGTTGATAACTGTGTAAGCACAGTTTCAGTTGTACTTACTGATGTTGAAGACTGTGACAACGGCGGAGACGGCGGAGACGGCGGAGACGG
>JALZVN010000283.1 GCA_023299965.1 Saprospiraceae bacterium
ATACGCTTCTTTCTGCATATACATCCCCTTGTTGGAGGCATACTTCAGCGGGATTTCTACAAATTTAGAATCTACCTCAGGGTTGAATTTTCCCATAATGAAATCTATCGGAATATCTTTTTTCACTTCAGGTGCAGCTTTTACGGGTGTGTTGATGGCTTCTTGTTTGCTGACTTGCTCAGCGGTATCATGCGTATTGTGCTCTGATGCGCAGGAAAGCATAAAGAGCAAACCTAAGCACCAAAAGGAATATTTAAACATAAATTTTTTTTAAGATAGGATTAATATTTGAACTCCATTTTTTCACTAGGAAAACCAAACAAGAATTGCTTTTTAATCACCTTAGCTACTTTATCAGGAACCATGGACTCCCAATCTCCACTATCAGATTGAATCAGGTCAAACACTTCTTTGGAGAAAATATGCATCACCTCCTTATCAAAGTTTTGTACATCTACGATCTGACCGCTTTCTAGTAAATGCTGATATAGAAAACGGACTGCTTCTGGTGTAGGAAGATTCTTTGCAGTAATCAATTCTGAATTACCTTGTTGCATCATTGGGTAGACATACATCTTGACAATACTGGTAAACAATTCCCCAAAGGAAGCGATGATTCTAACATTGTTGTTATTGTCATATTTGACATTGATCAGTTTTTCAAGCTCACGCACTCCGATTCCTAATCCTATTTTTGGAGCCTTATAGTCGCTCAGGTATTGCAGTAGTTTTTCATGCTCCTCACAGTCTGTGATCGCCACCGTCATTCCCATTGCGCACAGCAAGTCCGCTCTATCTAGAAAATCTTTTACGTCAATTTCTTTATTACTATTGCGTAGATTGTCTAAAGTGATCTCTGCAAGTAAGTGTGCTTTTTGTGGATCGACCTTATCTTCCTTTCTAAATTGTTCCCAGCATTTGCTGATCATGTCTTGGTTGACTAGGGTAGGAGGTCTAAAGCTCCCACGCACCACCATGACAGATTTTCTATATAGAAATTCAGAGGCATGGAGATTCTTCTTATTGCTATCAAACATAGCTACGTCAGATAGACCATGCTTCACTAGTAAGAGACTCAACCATCGGTTGTCTAGATCTGGAAAATCTGGACCAGAAAGACGAATCATATCTATGGCGATACGTCCCTTTAGACTATCCATTAGACTCTGTAGCAAAAGCTCTGGATCATTAGCATATTTATAACACGCATAGATCAGATTGGTACCTAATATTCCCACGGCTTGCTGTTGCAAGAGCGTGTCATTATCTAACATTTTTACATGCAGTACGATGTTGTTGGTTTTTCCTCTCGGGCTCAGTTGAAACCGAAGCCCTATCCAACCATCTCCTTTTATAGTCCTATGAAAATTAAGCGCCGCTATCGTATCTGCAAACACAAAAAACTTGGTATCAGGTCTTTCATTTTGCAGTCGATTTTCCATCAACTCGTACTCGTGATCTAGCATCTTGTAGATACGCGACTCGCATACATATCGACCACTAGGTTCTGGACCATAGATCTCATCAGAGTAGATTTTGTCATAGGCAGACATGGTCTTAGCGATGGTTCCCGCAGCAGCGCCTGCTTGAAAGAAATAGCGCGCCACTTCTTGCCCGGCACCAATTTCAGAAAAGGTACCATAGATTTTGTCATCAAGATTTATCTCTAATGCTTTTTGTTCTGGCTCAATAGTAGGACGCTTCATAGCGATGATTTAAGTGTATTAGGTGTCAAAATTAATCAAATTCCACAGAACAGCTTGGTTCTATCTTATTACGGCTATCTCAGCAAAAGGATCAGCCCGCAATCCAAAATCTTCACCACTATTGCCTGTCTTTATGTCTGTCAGCTCTAGGGTGAAGCCAGGCCCCACGTGAGTCCTAGATATCATAGCGCCATTATCTAATGGCTGCCAATTTTCCCAAGTAAATTCCACTCCTCCAACCGGGATGATGCTTACCCACATCTTGTAGCTTATCGGGAGACCATTTTCGTCTAGTTTCCAGAGATACGAATCCCCAGGAGTGGCTCCACCAGTAGTATAGGATACAAGCAGTTGTTTGTCGCCATCATCGCCTTTTACTAGCTCCCTAGAGGTGCCAGGTTGCAAGGCTAGAGAGGGAGCGTTTAGCCAAAACGAGTCATTGATAAAGTATTCCCAGGCCTCCTTAACCAGTTTGTCGGATTCGTCTTTGTTACCCAATTTCTCCCCTTTCGCATAGGCAGCCCCAGTGACAGTGCTTGGATTGAGCAAAACCATATTGTCTCCCCAGGTCACTTTAGCTAGATGACGTTCCTTATCCCACAAGTGTTGATGTTGTCCAGCAAAATCCCACGATATATATTTTATCTCCTTCCACGCCTGTAGATTGATGGCTTTCTGCATTTTTAGCGCCAATTGATTCGCCTCTGGACCTGGTATACCTAGTGGTTTTTCATCATTATGATAAAAATACAAACCAGCAATACCCAGTAATACAAAGGCCGAGATGGCTACAATGAGTATCAAACAGCCCGATTTTGTAAACTTCATTTTTTTCTTCAAAAATATAAAACATTAAACGGTATAGGTGCTAATACGGAGATTTTTTTGGGCGATACGCTCATCTGTGATACTACCCGCATAGCCGCCCGACACAGATGATCGCCCGAGCTATACAGGACTTCGCTGTCGCTACGGCCCTATCGGGCATCCCGACTTAGCGTCGAGATTCCTTACTATCTCTATCGCATTTTGACCTGAAATGGAGATATTGTCCTTACAAAATGAATAGGTGTATCAGCATTTCGAAAAGATGCCTTTTGGTATATTCTCCAATAATGGATTTATCATTACCTCACTTCATGATTGAGTCGACGCCAATGCTCTAGATAGTACTCCATGAGGATGGGTTGGTCTAGTTGATTGGGGAGCAGTCCCTTGACTCTTTTATCCTTTGGGAAGTAAAAGATATGATTGAGCATTTGCGGCTCCAAAAATGAGGTAGCAATAGCCTCGTCATATTGAAAAAGAATCTGTCTATCACTGGCCAATATAAAACCCCAATTCCCAAAGCTTGGGACATTTACTTGATATGGGTACTGAAACGTGAACCCACTTTCCTTTAGGGTTTTCTCAATGCACCAGAATGCATTTGGCGTCAAAGTTGGACTTGTACCTTGTGTGACCAAAAGGCCATTCTTGTTGAGCTTGCTCTTCGCCAATTTGTAAAATGCTTGACTGTACAGTTTAGCTAAGCTTTCTGTGTTAGGATCAGGAAGATCACAAATGATTACATCGTAGCGACTTTCGGTATTTAGCAGATAAGAAAAAGCATCTTCATTATGTACTTGCGTTTCAGTCCGCTCTAAGACTCCTTGATTCAGCTCCTTGAGGATAGCCATATTGTTGGCTAGTTCAGTAATGGCGGGGTCTATGTCTACGATGTCCAATTGCTCGATTGGATATTTGAATATTTCTCTGGCAGCTAATCCTTCACCACCACCAAGTAATAGCACCTTCTTAGGCAATTCATGCTGCATCATCGGCAGATGCACTAAAGCTTCGTGGTATCTGTATTCATCTTTGGAAGAAAACTGGATTGCGCCATTAAGATATAATCTAAACTCATCCTTGGTTTTTGTTACCGTGATATCTTGATAGGAAGATTGTTCACTATAGATGACTGGATGTTTGAAAATCCCATTATGCCATCTGGTCATAAAGGATCGTGTACTCACGATGCTAAATAAAATGATACTCACTATGCTCGTGAGTGCCAGGCCCATCAGTACCTTTCTTGACTTGGGTATTTCTATCTCGTTTCTAAAAAAGAGGAAGGTGATCAGACCCGCTATAATGTTCAATAATCCAAAAAATAAGGAAGACTTAAATACCCCGACAAATGGAAGCAAAAAAAATGGAAAGGCAATAGTTGCAATCAGTGCCCCTAGATAATCAAAACTAAGGATGTTCGAAATGTTGTCTTTCAGTGCGTAGTCGTGCTCCAAAATTCTGGTCAATAAGGGTACCTCTAAACCGGTCAGGATACCAATTACCGAAATCAAGAGAAAGACGAAAAGATTGAAGCCATCAAAATCTGCATACAGAATATATAAGTAGCAAAGGGGGACAGAGAAGGCACCTACCAAGCCCAAAAGCAGTTCTATTATGATAAAATGATATATGAGTCTGCTGGTGAACAATTTCGAAAAATAAGCTCCCAAACCCATGAAAGCCATGTAAAATCCGATGATTAAAGAAAATTGTTTGACACTATTACCGAGAAAATAAGAGCTAGTAGTAGATATCAAAAGTTCGTAGATGATGGAGCACATTCCCACCAGGATGGTGATGAATATCAAAAATGTCTTTTTTTGCATCATTATCTGCTAATCTGTTAGTTATTTTCTAGTTCTTCTCTATATTGTTTACAAATCGGAATCTATGGTAAAGATAAAAACAACAGTTCCTAAGTACGCAAAGAAAGCAAAAAAAGCGTCTATCATCCTCTGCACAGCATTATTCTTTAGTAGTGTTTTTTCTTGTGGCTCTAATGTAGAGTATCAGAATACGGAAGTGTTGACTCCTACACAAGGCATCATCACAGAAGTTAAGGAAATGGAGACGGATCAATTTAAAATAACAAATGAGACTATTGTGTCTTCTGTGGATGACTCTCGTATTATAGCGGAATACGCAGATGGTGTTCGAGATACTTTTACACTAGCAGAAGCCCAATTAGCAGATGAGGAGCATCCAAGACGAAGAGGTACACATGGTGTATTGATGTACGGTATGATGGGTTACATGATGGGACGAAACATGGGTCAGGCTCCTGTGAGGTCAGCCTACGCTAGTGACGCGGCTCATAAGAAAAGTACTTCCACGTCTAGTAGCCTTCGTAAAACTGCTTCTAGAAAAACAGTACGTACGCCTAAGAAAGGTTTTGGATCTTCACGATCAACTAGATCATACGGTGGATAGAATCATTGACTTGCCAAGGTGGGACCATTCTGCGATCAGGGATGCTGGTTATGCTTGGTATCAAGAGGGGGATAATCATGATTATTTATCTGTTGAGGGTATGATGGTCCATCGAGATGAGGTAAGCAGTTTCAAAGACGCAAGTAGTGATGTATATAAAATGTATATAAAAGCATTAGCGCACGTTCGCGCTAATGGGCTTTGGTCTCGCTTGGGACTACCAGCTAATATTATCAAATTAATTGAATTTGATTTAGATAGATACCTACCTCATATCTGTGGTCGCTTTGATTTCGCTGGAGGAATAGA
>JALZVN010000284.1 GCA_023299965.1 Saprospiraceae bacterium
GAAGATAGTAGTCAAGATCTTCCAGCGGTGCAAGTTGGAGATCCGTTTCAAGAAAAACTATTATTAGAAGCTACTTTGGAAGCTATCAAGACGGGAGCCATTGTGGGAATGCAAGATATGGGAGCAGCGGGAATCACCTGCAGTACTTCTGAGATGAGTGCGAAGTCTAAGACCGGGATGAAAATCGATCTAGACAAAGTACCTACTCGCCAAGCGGATATGAAGCCGTTTGAAATATTACTGTCTGAAAGTCAAGAACGTATGTTGATCGTGGCCCATAAGGGACAAGAGCAAAAGCTGTATGACGTGTTTGATAAGTGGGATCTGGAGTGTGAACACATCGGGGAGGTTACGGATACTGGAATCATCGATTTTTATGCTAAAGGAGAGCTCGTAGCGAGTGTGCCAGCAGATCCATTAGTGTTAGGTGGAGGTGCTCCGATATATGATCGTATGTACAGCAGACCTGATTACCTTAATGAGGTAGCTGCATTTAACATAAATAACGTAGAAGAACCAAAGGATATCATAGCGGCAGCTAAACAAGTATTTGCTTCACCGAATATAGTGAGTAAGCGTTGGATCTACCAGCAATACGATAGCATGGTACGCACAAATACAGTGACTACCAATGCATTAAGTGATGCAGCGGTGATTAGACTAAAAGACAGCAAAAAGTCATTAGTAGTAACGGTGGACTGTAACGGATCTTATGTGTACGCTAATCCATATGTTGGGGCAATGATAGCAGTGTCAGAAGCTGCGAGAAATATCGTTTGTTCTGGCGGAGAGCCTGCAGCGATAACCAATTGCTTGAATTTTGGGAATCCTTATGATGAAGGCGTGTACTATCAATTCGTCAATGCATTGAAAGGAATGGGTGAAGCTTGTGAGAAGTTTAATACACCAGTAACGGGTGGAAACGTAAGTTTCTATAACCAATCTGTCTATAAAAACAGCACAGAACCTGTGTTTCCTACGCCTACGATCGGGATGTTAGGCATCTTGGAAGAGGGAAAGAAGCACATGACAATGGACTTCAAACAAGCGGGTGACGCGATTTATATGATCGGAGAGTCAAAGAACGACATAGGCTCTTCAGAATATGTGAAGATTGTGCATGGAATAGATAAGAGTTCTGTACCGCATTTTGAATTGGAACAAGAATTTCAATTGCAACAGGCTCTTAAAGGCTTGATATCGAGCGATGTAGTAAAATCATTGCACGATGTTTCTGAGGGAGGATTATTTTCTTGCTTGATGGAAAGCAGTATGCCAAATGATTTAGGCTTTGTGGTAGACACAGATGCAGCATTTAGAAAAGATGCTTTCTTGTTTGGAGAAGCACAAAGTCGTGTCGTGGCGTCGGTTTCAGCGAAGAAAATGGCTGAATTTGAGAACCAATTGACTGCTTTAAACGTACCTTTCAGTAAGCTTGGAAAGGTCTCCAATGGGGATTTAGCAATTGATGGTCAGGATTTTGGAAGCTTAGCCGATTGGACAAAAACGTATAATACTACAATCGAAAATAAATTAGAAAACTAAATAAATTAGATAAAACATGAATCGTCTTATCATCTTTGGAATGCTTCTTTTGACAGGAGCTTTAATGAGTTGTGGATCTGGCGGATCTGCTTCTGGCGCTGCAGGTGCATTCACAGGTACTATTTCAGATGCTGCAAACGTAACGCTGCACTTTGAACAATATAACATGTCCCGCGCCAACCACATTTTGGGATCAACTCAGCTGGATGGCAGTGGTAATTTTACCATTGATGTACCTAATGGTTTTGAGAATTCGCTCTACAGAATGCGTTTGGGAGCTAGTAAATTTTTATTTCCTGCTGGTGGAGGAGAATCAAATATTCAGATCAAAGGAAATATCGCGTCTTTGAAGAATTATACTTTTGATCTTTCAGGTTCCGCTACTGCTGAGAAATATAAGGATGTAGTGGGCTCTTGGAAGAATGGAAAAACGACCATTCCAAACATACCAAACGAGTTAGAAGCTCTGGATCCACTATCTGCAATGGCTGCTGCCATCTCAATAGGTGGTAAGAGCAAAGGCTTTTTGAATTTGCATGAGATGACTTATGAGCGTATGAAGAAGGCAGAGATGAAGTCTCCATATACTATGGATTATTCTTCTTATATCAATAATATCAAGAATCCTCCAGTAGTAAAGGCAGCTCAACCTACTCCGCAGAGAAGGAAGCCAGCGTCTAAGTTTAATGTTGGTGATGTAGCTCCAGATATTGCATTGCAAAGCCCTGATGGTAAAAACTATAGCTTAGCTGAATTAAAGGGTAAGGTGGTTTTACTTGATTTTTGGGCAAGCTGGTGTGGACCATGTAGAAGAGAGAATCCTGCAGTTGTAAAGATGTACGAGAAGTATAAGGATGATGGATTTACTGTATTTAGTGTTTCTCTTGACGGATCTACAGATAGATGGAAGAACGCAATAGCACAGGATAAATTATCTTGGCCGTATCATGTGAGTGATCTCAAGAAGTGGAGTTCTGCTCCTGCTAGAATGTATGGTGTATCTAGTATTCCTAAGACATTTATGATAGATCGTGATGGTAAGATTGCATCTATCGGATTGAGAGGAGCGCATAACATCGAACAAGCATTGAAGCAAATATTGTAATTGTTTGAATTACATTTATAGTAATAGTAAAAAAGCTTGAAGCGTATGCTTCAAGCTTTTTTTGTGTGGCCTTGTGTTGTTTAAGTGAAATCCGACATCTACTCGTACCATTTTAAATTTCAAATGGTATCACTCAAAATTTCAAATGGTATCACTCAAATGACTCATCAAGATGGCACCACTGATTGCCGCATTCAAAGACTCGACTGAGCTATTGTTTCCCTTATTGATAGTGATTTGCTGATCGCAGGCGTGTAATAATTTAGGGGATATCCCTTTGCCTTCATTGCCAATGATCAAGACCATTTTTGCTGGTTTTTGGAATGATTGAAGGGGAGTACCGCCTAAGCTGGCTCCTATCAATTGATGATCAGGTAATTGGCTGTTCAGATCCTCCTGAGAGGCTGTTAAGAGGTCTATATGTGTGAATGCGCCCATGGTGGCTTGTACCACCTTGCTATTGAAGAAGTCTACACAATCTGGGCTACAAACGATCTGGCTAAGTCCAAACCAAGCGGCGGTCCTGATAAGTGTCCCTAGATTACCCGGATCACGAATGCTGTCTAAATATAGATGAAAAGGAACGTCCTTATTTAGGGCTTTAGATTGGGGTATTTTAGCAATTGCTAAGACCTCACTAGAGGTGCTTAAATTGGAGGCAGACTTCAATTGCTTCAACTCCGCTTCGAAAACGGTCGCCTGATGGGGTTTTAAGACAATCTTGTGGGTATCTATCCAATTTTTTGTAGCATAGAGACTTTCTATTTCGTAAGAAGACTTAGCTAATTCTATTACAATTTTATCGCCTTCTACCACAAATTTGCGTTCTTGCAGTCGATACTTTTTTAATTGTAAAGACTTTATATATTTAATTTTATTTTTGGACAGCATTTCGGTGCGATATAAGATGGAAGGTATAAAAAATTCAACATTCAATGTGATTACTGCAGGAATATTATTGTTCCTATGCAGCTCTTGTGGGGTAAATAAGTTCCTAGGAGAGGAGGATTACCTAGTCACCAGCAATAAGATCATACTCGAAGACACCGAAGACAAAATAAAAGAGAAATCAGAATTAAAGTATGAGTTGTCGACATTGGTTTCACAAAAACCAAATGGTCGATTTCTGCTGTTTTTTAAGCCTAAACTAAGATGGTTTCTGAATGCTAAGCCTGACGAAGAAGTTAAGTCCAAACTCAATAGTTGGTTTAGGCGGAAGTTCACGGAGCCGCCAGTCTTATACAATCGTGAAGTAATGTATGAGACATCAGAAGGGATGCAAAACTACCTCAAAAACAAAGGCTTTTTTGATGCTACAGTATATCCCAATAATTCCTTGAAAAAAGGCAAGAAAGCTACCATTACCTACAAAGTAGTGCCTGGCGATCTCTATACTGTAGATACGTTAATTTTAGAATCCAAGGATCCTATCATAGATTCCCTAAAAACATGGTTATCAGAAAATACCTTGATGACCAATGGTGCTCCAGTAGATGTGTCTTTGTACAATCAAGAGGTTAGTAGGATTACCGACACGCTGCGGAATAATGGCTACGCTTTTTTCTATCCAAATTATATCAAAGCCTTAGAAGCAGATACTACAGGTTGGGGAACGCAGCTAACCATTTATGATGAGATCATTAAACCTTTTGATGAGTGGAGACACCGTCCGTTTAACATTGGTAAGATCAACGTGTACTCCAATTTTAATGGCGAATTGGGTGTGCCGCACAGAGATACTTTGATTGATGGCTTGCATTATCGAACTGTAGATAAAAATCTAGGGATCAAACCAAAGGTCATCCGTCAGAACGTATACTTCAATGAAAATGAATTGTTCGATCAGTCCAAGCTCAATATTACCAATAAGCAGCTTACAGCCTTAGGGATATTCAAATTTGTAAATATTAGGACCTCCAAATCTACGGACCAATTTGGATGCATAGATATAGACATCATCTTATCTAAGCTCAAAAAACAATTCGTAGATTTCGAAACGGATATCAATAACTCAGAGCGACCGTTGACCAATTCTAGATCCATATTTTTAGGGACAGGAGCCAATGTATCCTACCTCAATAGGAATCTATTTGGAGGAGCCGAGCGAGTAGGACTTACGCTGGAAGGAGGTGTCGAGTTCAACTTGACAGATCAATCTAGACTGATTAATTCCCTAGACCTTTTGGCAAGACTAGATGTGCAGTTACCAGAATTTGTCGATGTTCCTGGGACTTGGAAACTACTCAGCTTTGTCAAGTTTGGAGATTGGAGTCTCCTTAATCCTAAATTTTTAAAGTCCTTAAAAGATGATGGTGTTCCTATTGGGAGTTTATCTTACAATTCCTTTGTCTTTAGAGATTTTTATCAATACAATTCCATAGATGCTGCATGGAGCTACGACCTGAAAAAGTCAGCAAGAGAGAAATATTCTGTCAAAACAATAGGGCTTACCCTTTTTCAATCAGAGACGCAGATGGCATTTGACTCTATACTGATGGCAAATCCCTTTTTGGCAGAGAGTTTAGGATCTAGACTCTTTACCGGATTTCTATACAACGAGCTCAATTACTTATGGACCAGTAAGCAAAGTGTGCTAGGAGAGACATGGCAGTTTAGATTAAATCACGAGATATCAGGTGTAGAGACTTTGATTGCCAATCAGTTATTTAATAATGGCAGAGGCAAATTTGATCTTCCTGGAGATTTGGAATTTGCTCATTTTACGAGCCTAGAATTAGATCTCAGATATTTCAAGGAGTTCAAAGATGGCAATGTCTTAGCCCTCCGTACAGAGCTAGGGGTAGCCACGCCCTTTAGTAATCTATCAGAGTCGGTTCCATTTGTAAAACAGTTTTTTGTAGGAGGACCAAATAGCATTCGTTCATGGTTTATAAGAGAGTTGGGCCCAGGAGAATTCTTTTCTCCCAATAATGATCCTCCCTTTTTCCAAACAGGAGATTTTAAATTTGCTTTCAATCTGGAGTATAGATTCAAGTTTATTCCTTTCTTCCAAATGGATGGAGCTATCTTTTTAGATGGTGGCAACATTTGGACGCTTAAAGAAGATGTCAATCGACCAGGATCTCAATTGCTATGGCGTTCGCAGGTCAATGATGCGGGGATGACCGTAGGGGATAATTTCATAGATCAGATTGCTCTCGGAACTGGAGCAGGCATCAGAATCGATTTTACCTATGTGATTTTTAGATTTGATGTAGGTCTCAAGACCCGTAGTCCTTTTATCAACGAAACTGGATCAAGATGGTATTTTGATGCTTGGAATGGCCAGAGAGTTACAGATCTATTGAACTACAATATTGCCTTAGGACATCCATTCTAATCTAAGGATTGAAGCGATAGCAACAAGCTTAGGACCAAATTTACTTCATCAAACTTTTTCGACCGTAGACGCTGCAGATTGGGCAAGACTTTGGATCGTGCCCGCGAGCAGGACAGTATTCTCTACCAAAAAAAATAATTTGTAAATGCAGTTTATTCCATGACTCCTCCGGAAATAGCCTACGCAAATCCTTTTCTGTTTTGACCACATTTTTACCAGTACTCAATGTCCAGCGATATGCTAAACGATGGATATGCGTATCTACAGGAAAATTAGGGACACCAAAAGCCTGCGACATGACTACAGATGCAGTCTTGTGTCCAACTCCTGGTAGTTCTTCCAAGGCTTCTAAATCCTGCGGAACCTCCGCATTGTGATTATCTATCAGTAGATGTGAAAGCTGGTGTATCGCTTTGGATTTTCGTGGAGACAGTCCACAAGGTCGTATGATGGCTTTTATCTCCTCGACCTCCAACTGGATCATCTTATGCGGAGTGTCTGCTTTCTCAAATAGAAAAGGTGTGACCTTATTTACCCGCTCGTCAGTGCATTGGGCAGATAGCAATACCGCTATCAACAAGGTATATGGGCTGGTATGATCCAGAGGTATAGGTACCTCTGGATACAAGTCTTCCAATATTTTATGGATGTGCCCAGCTTTTTCTTTAGCAGACAAGGTCTTTGATTTTAATCCTGCCATTCCGCTAAGAATACATTTGTATCTCTAGTGCCTCCATTGTTTCTATTACTAGAAAAAGCCAAATATTTCCCATCGTAAGAGAACATTGGGAAGGCATCAAAAGTATCATCAAAGGTGATTTGCTTCAAGTCAGAGCCATCTTCATTGATAGAGAATATATTAAATACTCGACCAGAAGGTTGGTGATGATTGGTAGAGAATAAAATCGTCTTTCCATTTGGGTGATAATACGGAGCCCAATTGGCTTTGCCTAAATCCGTGATTTGCTTCAGATTACTACCATCGATATTGCAGGTATAGATTTCCATATTGGTCGGTTGAACCAATCCACGATCCAAAAATGATTTATAGTTTTTGACTTCCGCATCTGTCGTTGGGCGAGAAGATCTAAATACCAATTTTTTTCCATCAGGAGAGAAAAACGCACCACCGTCATATCCTAGACCAGACGTGATTTGCTTAACATTTTTTCCATTGATATCCATTGTATAGAGCTCTAAATCACCAGAACGCATAGAGGTGAATACTATCATTTTGCCATCAGGAGACAAGGTAGCTTCCGCATCGTATCCAGGATCTTTGGTCAATTGCTTCACAATTTTACCAGACATGTCAGACACAAATATGTCAAAGGATTCATAGATTGGCCAAACGTATTTTCCATCGACAGTACGTGGAGAGTCAGGGCAATTTTCATCTGCCAAGTGAGTAGAAGCATATAGTACTGTACTATCTCCAGGCATAAAGTAAGAACAAGTAGTTCTTCCTTTACCAGTGCTCAATAAAGGCGGCTTAGTCCCTTTGTCTGTCCCTGTCAGCGGCATCATGAATATCTGATCACAAGGCGCATCCCATTTTTCATTACTTGCTTGAAAAACCAATTTAGTATTGTCAAAACTAAAGTAAGCCTCCGCATTATCCCCGCCAAAGGTAAGTTGCGATAGGTTTTTAAAATTTTTCTCTTGATCGTATTGAAGTTTACCACTTGGTTGGCTAGTTGCAGGTTGACTGGTTGCTGCTGCTTTAGTCGCCGCTGCCGCTACTTTTTGCGTTGCATTTTCTGAACCGCAAGCGATTATTAAAAAGCTAGCGAATAGTACAAGTATATGTCTCATTTTTCCCATTTTTGCAAAGATATTTTATTCGCACGAAGGGACAAACTATTCCCCCTATATCTGCGTTTTAATGAAATATAATCATATTTGATTATTCAAGCTGTTATGCCATTCTTTAGTCAAATGGTAATACATTAGTAGACAAAGTATATGCTTCAGAAAGTTGATCACATTATTTACGCAGTAGCAGATCTAGATCAAAGCGTCAAGAAATTTAAAGAAGCTACCGATTTACAAGTTTTTCCAGGTGGCGAACACCAGGATAGAGGTACCCATAACGCTATCTTGCGTATTGGCGATAAGACCTACTTAGAGTTTTTGGCGAAAAAAAAATCCAGTCAGCCCTTTCATAGCCAAACCTGGATGGGGCTCGATCTACTTCAAGAAGATAAAATCACCCGTTGGTCCTTAGCCTCTGACAATGTAGAACAAGAATCTTTATTCCTCAAAAAATTTAAGGAACCTCTAGCCAATATTGTGATAGGAAGCCGTGCTAAAAAGGATGG
>JALZVN010000285.1 GCA_023299965.1 Saprospiraceae bacterium
TATCGACTAAGTACGTACTTTTATAAGGATAGAGACAGCATAGATTCTCGATTGAAGTTTGGACCTGTATGGGATTTCAATTTGGCTTTTGGTAATGCAGACTATTGTGAAGGAAATAGTTTTATGGGATGGGGATATGATTTCAACAATATTTGTCCTAATGATAGATATAAAATCCCTTTCTTTTGGGAGAAGCTTTTTGATGATGATGGCATCCAACAAAAAATCCAAACTCGATGGACAGCCTTAAGGCAAAATGAATTTTCAAACACTAATCTTTGCCTCAAAGTCGATTCCCTAGCTACCTTGCTAAATGAATCTCAACAAAGAAACTTTACTCAATGGCCAATCATCGGAGAATATATATGGCCAAACGGAGAGGTACAGAATTCCTACGAAGCAGAAGTAGCCTATCTAAAAGAATGGTTGATCAATAGAGCCCAATGGATGGACATGAGTTTAAATCGCTTGGTGAGCAGTACAAGTGTCATAGGTAGAAGATCTCTACTTTATCCGAACCCGACCTCCAGTACTATCAATTTCGATATTCCATTGACGAGCAACCATAAAATCTATACGTTACAGATCTATGACATGAGCGGAAGACTGGTCGCCGACAGAGATTTAACTGTTGACACGGTCAGCGATAGTATATCCGATATAGACATTAGAAATCTAGCTTCCGGAAATTATATCTACACTTTATACAATGGAGATAACATAATAAATACGGGAACCATTCAGAAGGTCAATTGATAATGTGTAATCCCTTATTACGACTTTTCCAAAAATAATAGAGGTATCCAATATTCAGTTGTAAATTTCAATACTACACTTTATTGAATAGTGCATATCAACTATTGTAAATCAATCTTTCAATTTTTCTCCGAATTTCGCCTTTAACTTTTCAACTTTAGGATTGATTACATAGGTGCAATATGGATTCTGATTACCAATTCGCTTGAAGTAATTTTGATGACCCGGTTCTGCAGGGTAATAATTTATCAAAGGAGAAATTTCTGTTACGATCGCATTGGGCCAAAGATCAGAAGCATCCGCAGCTTGCATAGACTTTTCAGCAATTTCCTTTTCTGATTCACTAGCATAAAATATAGCAGAACGATACTGAGGCCCTTTATCGTTTCCTTGCTGATTAGGTGTAGTTGGATTATGCGTTGCCCAAAATACATCCAACAAGTCTTCAAAAGAAATAATAGCCGGATCGTAGGAAATGCGAATGACTTCAGCATGACCAGTAGTTTTTTGACAGATTTGCTCGTAGCTTGGATTCACAACATGTCCTCCGGAGTATCCAGATTCTACATGTGTCACCCCTTTAAGATCTTGGAATACAGCCTCTGTACACCAGAAACATCCTCCTGCTAAAGTCGCTTGCGCGTGATTATTATTGCTCACTATATTTTAATTTATAAAAGCCAGCCTCATCAATACTCGCTCCCGGCAAATGTGCAAAGATACCTCGAGTACATAATGGACCGCTAAATTTTCCACTTAATGTTTGTTCTTTCTTATTCCAATCAACAATCTCAAATACCCCTTTGTTTTCTTTGCAGGCACTAGAAACATAGATATTCAAGTCCTTGTCTATCTTTTCATTGAGCACTATAGAAACATCATTCCTAAAAGGATACTGCTTGGCAACATATGGCACTACATTCTTTATCGTAATGATTACACCTTCAGAGTTCTGTGCAGCTTTAATACTTAATTTATACATCTCTCCTTCCTTGCTCATGACACATTGGGAAGAAAATGTTCTTGTGGTTCCATTGTCCAGATAATAGGCAATCTCGTTCTCTCCAAGGCCTAGATCATTATGGTCTTCGCTACCACACGAAAAAAAAAGTCCAATAAACAAAAGACACAAAAATTTATGCAAATACAGGTTGTAGGACATCTTCTGATGAAGTTGAGTGATCTAATTTAGACATAAATAATCTAAGTGCTTCTTTCTTTTTATCGTTCAAGTCGTAACTGATGTTTTCTTCAAAGTATTTCTTCAAGTCAAACGATAAGTTCGTTTCAGGCAGTATAAATAGTAATTCTGGAATATGCGCTAAGCCATGCGCCAAGGCAGCATTAAAACGCTTCAAAAATTCCGGTTCCATTTTCTTGTTAGCCACCCATGCTGCAAAAACAAAGGGTAAGCCTGTCATATCTTTCCATGCTACTCCGAGATCATAGGTGTATCTATACTTCGACTCCATCCCTATCGTCTTGTCTCCAATAGCCAATATAGCCGAATCATCATCGACAAGCATGTTCTCTATTTCATAGATTGGACTATACTCAACACTCTTTTTCCAATACTCTTTCATCAGAATTTTAGTTAAAGCAGCAGAGGTACGTGAATGAACGTCTAGATAAATTCTATTGATATCTTCGATAGGATTATTGCTGTAGAGACAAACCGTTTTGACTTCTCCATCACAGCCTATGCAATAATCTGAGACTATAAAATGTTGGGGCAAGTTGGCTAAGGCTGCCACTGGAATCAAGGCCATATCCACTTCATCATTGATTAGCTTATCCGCACAAACCGCAGGAATGTCCTTATACATTTCCAACTCTTTTTCCATCCCTGACTGGATGAGACCATAAATGAATGGCTTCGTGTTGAGATAATTGACCGCTGTTAACTTTACTTTGTTCATAGGGAATTCAGCTTATTTAGATGATCAACATTATTTGACATCACTATTTCCATTCCTTTTGCAGTTTGCAAAACTTTATATACACCCGTATTGCTATGCGCGTACTCATCCATAAACTTAATCGGTCTACCAGCGATGAGGCACATCAAACATCTAATCGTGCGACCATGCATCACTACTAATATTCTCTGCTCTTCCCTATCCTTCAGCATTTTCAAAAATCGGCTCAATCGATCCGCCATTTCTTGAGCACTCTCTCCATCTTCTATCCCTGCATCGTATTCCTCATTTGCCCATTTTGCCATTAGGGTTTTATAAGCACCGGACATACCTCTTATCCCATCCTTTCCACTCTTACCTTCATATATACCCCATGAGATCTCGTTGATGTCCGCGTCTTCGATATGTGGAATACCTTGTTCTATGAAGCCTTTGGAGGTTTCGTGGGTTCGGATTAGAGCTGAAGTAAAGAGTAGATCAAAGTCGATATGCTTGTACCCATTATACAGTGCAGCAGCCTGCGCTCTACCAGTATCATTAAGTGAAGAATTCACGCCAGACCCTTGCACGATGTGTAGTTTATTAAACTCCGTCTCTCCATGACGTACAATGTATATTTCCTTTTCCATACTTTTCGCCTCAGGCGCTTCTAGATTATAATTCGTATTGACTAATAGCTACTTTACCACTGGAAGCGATAAATAGCCTTTATAGTTTTTATCCTCTTCAAATTCTACCTCTGCAAAATCTTGTACTACATTGTACAAAGTATCTCTCTCGATCGGATGTCTGGACACACGCTTGATTAGCTTCACCAAATCGTATGTCGACATTGCTGGAGTCTGCTCTTCAGATCCAGACATACTATAGATCTTAGTTGTATCATCTATCGTACCATCGATATCATCCACTCCATAGGCGAGGCTCAATTGTGCAGTTTGCCTACTGATCATAGGCCAATAAGCTTTCACATGATCAAAATTGTCTAGATAGATTCTACTCACCGCATAGTTACGCAGATCATCTAGAACATTTACTTCTTCCAGGTGTGATAATTGATTGTCTTTATTGCGAAACTTTAGCGGAATAAAAGTTTGAAAACCTCCAGTCTTATCCTGCAAGTCCCTAAGCTTTCTCATGTGATCTATGCGGTGCTCCACTTTCTCAATGTGTCCATACAGCATGGTTGCGTTAGATCGCTTACCGAGTTCATGCCATATCTCATGGATACGTAACCATTCTTCGCCCGTACATTTTCCTCCTGCGATTTCATCTCTTATTTCTTTGTGAAATATTTCTGCTCCCCCACCTGGCATACTATCTAGACCCGCTTCTAGCATCAGCTTCATGCCTTCTTCATAAGACACCTTCGCTTTTTTGAATATATAATGATACTCTACCGGCGTCAATGCTTTTACATGAAGATCCGGTCTATGTGCTTTTATTTCAGAAAACAACTTTTGATAAAATGCCAAATCGTACTGAGGCAATACCCCTCCGACGATATGCACTTCCGTTACAGGTTCGTTGTCATATTTCTTAATCATATCCATGATCTCATCATGGGTAAATTCCCATCCTTGATCTCTTTTTTTGATTAATCTAGAATAGGAACAAAACGTACAAGTATACAAGCATACATTAGTTGGTTCAATATGAAAATTTCGATTGAAATACGTTTTATTTCCGTGCTTTTGCTCTCGTACATAGTTGGCAAGGACACCCACTTCTGAAAGCTCCGCTTCGTTATACAGATACATCCCATCTGAATCACTAATTCGCTCTCCTGTTTGTACCTTTTCTATTATTTTGCGCATTGTTTCATTCTGAGTATGCGCTTTCAAGTAATCCATGCTATTGATTTATTTATGTAACACTATTTACAACTTTCAGTTTTAATTGAAACCAAATTCTTTCATGATTTTAACTGCTTTTCTGGTATTTTCTGAGTTATCGTAATGTTTATCAAGTATTGTTTCCCTTGCAGCGATATCCGAGTCTGTAAACTCCTCATTCTTAATCACTTCTACAAGAGCCTTTAATTCTTCCATATTGCGCCCTATTCTACACAGATTTTCCAAATGAGGTGCATTAGACACCATTTTTTGATTTACGATGCAATGCCTACCTACATGTAGAGCGTGTAGAAGTTTTAGCTTTATACCATTGTCTTGATAGGTGTATAATATATTCGCTTGTGCATCCTGCATCAAAGCTTTTAGTTCTTCATGACTTAAATTTGCGTACAGGTCCACATTCTCATATTTCGCTACCTCCGATATTAGCGCTTTATCTGGATTCAATCCCGCTATTACAAACCTGTGTTCTACATTTGCAAACACTTCTTTCATCAGCAATATAGCTGCTCTTTTATTATCTTCAACACTCAGTTTTCCATGAAACAAAAAGTAATCTCCTCGCCCAGCTTTTATGTCTACTTTCTCCCCATGTGCAGCAGGCAAATGAAAAGAATTTGAAGCCTGCTCAGCGTAGTATTCCTGATCTTTTACAGAAATCGTAAAGAGCAAATCTACCTTTCCCAAAATGTCAGCATCATACTTTTTGAGTCGACGCGCTTCCTCCTTGTAATACATTCGTTTTCCAAGATGCCCTCCCAGATTCATCAAACTTTGATAGTATTTCCACTCGACGTTATGCATGCGCAGAGCCTTTTTTCTATGTTTCAGTTTCGGATGATCCAACCA
>JALZVN010000286.1 GCA_023299965.1 Saprospiraceae bacterium
ATTGTAGCCGTGCTACCTGGTTCGGGACCTCAGTTCAACGAAAGTGTTTTAGTGGAAGCTCACTTTGACAGTCGTTGTGATACAGCTTGTGATGGAGACTGCGAAGCGCATGGGATGGAGGATAATGGATCCGGCTCTGCAGTGATCCTAGAGTTGAGTAGAATTTTGTCGAGATACTCTTTCAATCGTACCTTAATCTTTATGTTGACCATCGGAGAGGAACAAGGTCTTTTAGGAGCTGAAGCCATGTCTCTATGGTGTCTAGAGAACGATGTACAGCTAAAAGCGGTATTGAATAATGATATTATAGGAGGAGTGACATGTGGAGAAACAGCTTCACCTCCTGGATGCCCTAGTCTCGATCACATAGATAGTACCAATGTTCGTATTTATAGTAAAGGTGTGATGAATAGTCCCAATAAGCAATTGGCTAGATGGACAAAGCTGCAGTATGAAGAGATGATAGTCCCTATCACCGAGTACGCAAATGTAATCAATATACTTACCCCAGAAGATAGAGCAGGTAGAGGCGGAGATCATATTCCATTTCCTGGTAAGGGGTTTCCAGCCCTTCGCTTTACATCTGCCAACGAACATGGGGATGGCAATCCTGCACAAGACGATTACCATGATCGACAGCATACTTCTACAGATCGCTTAGGCGTAGATACTGACGGAGACAGTGAATTAGATAGCTTTTTTGTTGACTTCAATTATTTAGGTAGAAATGGTGTAATCAATGGGATATCCTTAGCAATGGGTGCGTGTTCTCCAGTTGCCCCACCTGATTTTAACATGGAAACGATAGCAGGTGGTTTTAGATTCGAAATTGATGATCCTTCTAATATAGGTAACTATAGAGTCGCTATTGCAGAGTTGAACGGTCTGGAATGGATAGAGCTAATAGATTTTACTTCTTCAGTAGATTCTATAACAGACTTAGCGAGTGGTTTTTATGTGTTAAGTGCCTGTACTGTCGATGAGAATGGCATTGAGAGCTTCTTTAGTAGAGAACGCTTTGGGAGTACTACTGGTATCACTACTGCTACGCAAGACTTGCTTATTGAAAAATCTCTAGTACATTTGATGCAGAATACACCGAATCCTTTTGATGAGGCAACCATGATCAATGTAGTGGTAGAAGGAGAGATAGACCATAAGGAAGCGTCGATAAGAGTGCATGGCTTAGATGGAAAGGAGATCGTAAGCTTTCCCTTGCACCTCAACTTAGGGGTCAATGAAGTGTTCTACAGCCACACACATCACGGATTTGTACCCGGAGTGTATGCTTATAGCCTTGTTATAGATGGGCAGATATTCGATACTAAAAAAATGATTTATGCATATTAGAATATTAGTTTTTGCTTGTTCATTCCTTGTACTATTTGCTTGTAATCAAGCCAATAAGGAAGATGTGCAATCAAAAGTAGAGCCGGTGGCTGAAAAGACGAAAGCGCCTATGGCAAGAGGGGAGAATGTTCCTGGTAAGTTGGCTGTCTATGACAATTTCGAAGATATAGAATACATCTTCCAACAAGATAATGATACTACTTATGTAATCAATTTTTGGGCGACTTGGTGTAAACCTTGCGTTGCAGAGCTCCCTTATTTTGATGAGCTATATAAAGACTATCAAGGTGAAAAAGTAAAAATCATATTGGTTAGTCTTGACTTTCCGAAACAAATAGATACGAAGCTTAAACCTTTCATTGTTAAGCATAAAGTGCTACCTGAGGTAAAAATGTTGAAAGACAGTGATGTGAATAGCTGGGGCGATAAAGTGAGCGAAGAATGGGATGGAGCGATACCCATCACTTTGATATATAATAAAGATAAAAGATTATTTGTTTCAGGAGAATTACATGATTATCCTGAGCTAAAGGATAAGGTAAGTCAACTTGTATTAAACTAAATTAACTTAAAAATAATATTATGAATTTTATGAAGTATGTAAGCTATATGTGTGTCATCATGTGCTTGATGGCATTCTCCAATTGCGATTCTGGATCTGCATCTATGGATGGAGACAAGACAGAAATGTCAGGTAAGAAGGGTAAGAAAGGGATGAAAGGTAAAAAGGGCAAGAAAAGTAAGAAAGACGATATCGAACCTGTACTAAATGTTGGAGATGTAGCTCCTGATTTTAGTTTGAAAGGAGTAGATGGTAAAATGATGTCATTGGCTGATATGAAAGACGCAAAGGGATACATCGTAACTTTTACATGTAATCACTGCCCATATTCAGTAATGTATGAAGATAGACTGATTGAATTACATAACAAGATGGCTGCAAAAGGATATCCTGTGATAGCTATCAATCCAAATGACCCAGAAGCTGAACCAAAGGATAGCTTTGACGGAATGGTAGAAAGATCTAAAGAGAAAGGATTTCCGTTTGCTTACCTTTTTGATGATGGACAGAAGGTTTATCCTCAATATGGCGCATCTAGAACACCACACATTTTCTTATTAGATGCAGATAGAAAAGTGAGGTACATTGGAGCTATTGACGATAGCGCTAGAAATGCTGATAAGGTGAGCAAGCGTTATGTTGAGATGGCTATTGAGGCTTTAGAGAAAGGAGAGGAACCAACACCTAGCTTTACTAAAGCGATTGGATGTTCTATCAAGACTAAAGCATAGATACAATAGACGTAGCTCAGGCATTGCTAAATAAAAAAGCCTTGTTCAAATTGTTTGAACAAGGCTTTTTTTTATGTCTTACATTCAATCTATAAATGCAACTTTTAGGAATTGGAA
>JALZVN010000287.1 GCA_023299965.1 Saprospiraceae bacterium
ATTATCATTTGCCCAAGACTGGGACAAAAGCACTAAAGGCGAAATTGTACCTAGTATAAAAGTAATAATTGTAAAAAAATTCTTCATAATTTAAAAAAAAATTTAAGTTTTAAAAGTCATGACTACTGCCATGTTAATGGGTTATGTATATTCAATCATTGAATACATCTAATGTATGTACTAAATAAAAAGGGATAGAGGAGTGGGGATTAATGATTGTTCAGTATTTTTTTTTTGATGTAACCAGGTTCTTATTTGTTACTTAGGAGTTTGATCAAAATTTATACGTTACCTGACAGGTGTTAGATGTTGTTCTATTCTAAAATGAAGCGACATCATGTTAGAATTATGTGTTGTGTTTACAATTACAAATCTAGGCTATTTTAATGTCTATTACCAATATAAATAGATATTTTTCGAATATAATATAGAGTCATGCGATATATACCCTATTTGGGGTATAGGCATATTCGCATGGTTATAGCTTGTGTTTTTGTAACCTCAACAAACGCTTAAGCTTGTCCGTCAATTGCATTTTGTATCAGTGAAAAAATAATAACCATTCCAAATTCTAATAAGTTTTTTAGGGGCGTCCACAATTTTCATTTTGCAAAAAAAAAGCAAAATGAAAATTACGGTCGGGCTCTGCGAGACTACGTTGTCACTTCGGTGCTTCGCACATCTCCCGATGGTCGATTCTCTCCGATCCCTTAGCCAGGATCGTTTTTGATTGGATATTGTAAAATTGGCAAATAGAATTTTCATAAATTGTAGACGGATTGATGAATTTAAAATTGAAATAAAAAAATACAAATGAAAGAGTTATTATTGACCATTAGCCTATCTATTGTTTCTGTATTCCAATTTGGGAGTAATGATATTGAACTATACACCTATTGGAAAACTGGAGATACTCAAAAAATTACCATCGAAGAAGGTTTTATAAATTACGAAGGAGATAAAGTTGTAAAAAAGGATGTGTCTACAACTACTGTAAATGTCTCAGTCCTTGAGCAGACCGATACGACCTATACCATAGAATGGGGTTTCTCAAACTATGTTGAAGAAAAAGTAAATATTGAAGAGGAGGAAGAAGATGAAATAGATAAAAGAATCGAGGATATGTTTGATAATGTCACCCTCCGGTATCAAACTAATGAATATGGAGAAATACTAAGGATACTGAATATTGATGAGATTATTAATGCCGTGGGGGATAGTATGGATATTTTTATCAAAGAAGAAATGCCGGATTTGGGTAAAGACGCTGAAATGTTTTCATAGTTGATGAAAAGTATTTACACCTCTGAGAGTTTTAAGGACGAGATGGTTAGGGATATTTATAATTACCATTATTATTTCGGAAATATAATGGTCCAAGATACTTTGGTGAATTATACCGATGCAATGGAAAATAAACTAGGAGGGAGTTCGATTCCAGTAGACGGGACAGTTAGTATCAAAACAAATATGGAGGCGGGAGTGATTATGATAAATGACACGAAGAAAGTGGATAAAGACAGGATGAATGCAGTTATACAGGAAGCTGGCAAAATGTTAAAAGGAAAAAATAAAAAGAAACTAAAAAACGGATTACATCAAAACGGAATTTCCATCGATGAAATCGAAAACTATACCTACGATTTTGAATATGGATGGTTGAAATATTATGAGAAAAATAGGATTACCAGAGCTAGCAATTCTAATAATAGACAAGAGCGTTTTATTATTATGAGGGAGGTGGAGTAAGGTTATTTAAGTATTGATCAGATATTTTATTATCACTAATTGGTTCATAATTCAATATATAGTGATAGTGCAACTTTTAGAAGTGTAAGCCATTAAGAGTACAGCCCTGGACGAACATTCTGCTTGTATCTTTGAACAAAATTGATTTAGTCGATGTTCACCACATCGATTTGATAAATTCGTAATTGAAATGTTCAATAAATCTTCAAAAAAAGACGCTCCGAAGGAGCATCTTTTTTCTCTCTATATGATTGACTAGGATGTCTCCTTTAATGTCTAGATTAAGCTAATCTCATCACATCCGAATAAACTCCACGTGCTGTTACAACTGGGCCTGCACCTTTGCCTTGAATAATGATAGGTTGGTTCTGGTAACTTTCTGTAAAGACTTCAAAGTAGTTGTCTGCATTCTTAATATTTGCTAACGGATCTGATTTATTGACCTTTAAAAGTTTGACAGAAAGTGTTTCTTTATTCACATTTAATTCAGCGACATATCTTAGCACTTCCTCATCTTTCATTGATTTTTTTATTGCAGCATAATGACTGTCTAATTCCTCCTTATTCAAGTTAAAATGATCAATCGAATCCAGGGTTCTTAAGGACGGCGGTATTAGGTTTTCTACCACTACATCATCGAGGTTCGCTTTAAAGCCTATTTCTCTTGCAAGTATCACTAGTTTTTTTGCTACATCCATTCCAGATAAATCTATTCTGGGATCTGGTTCTGCATATCCCAAATCTATTGCTTTATTGATATGCTTACTTATCTCTTTTTTGTCGAAAGAATACTGGTTAAATATATAACTGAGAGATCCACTAAACACTCCACGAATCTTGTAAACAGAATCTGATGCTTGGTGTAGTGTTTTTAATAAATTGATAATGGGTAAACCTGCCCCCACATTTGTTTCGTAATGAAATTTTCTTCCTTTAGACTTTATTGCCTTTCTCAATTTATCATATGTTGCAATACTTCCAGAGTTGTTCGTTTTATTTGAAGCTACAATGTCAAAGTTATTTTGAATAAATGTTTCATATTGATCGCTTACTTTTTGAGAAGCAGAATTGTCTACGATTACCACATTGTTTAAGTGCAAATTTTGAATGATCTCTATCAGCTCTTTGAAAGATTTGTATTGAATACCACTTTCTAGCTTTTCTTGCCAATTCGATTGAATACCTCTTGGGTTTATTAAATATTTTTGAGAGTCGCAGACACCAATGATGTTGATTTTAACTCTTCTGTTCTGTACGATTTCATCAGAGGTATTTATGACTTGGTTGATAAATTCAGATCCCACTTTACCTTTACCTATAGAGAAAACATGAAGTGTTTTTACTGTTCCATAAACTTCATTATGTACAAGTTGTACTGCTTTTTGGAGATTTTTATTATCGATGACCAATGAAATGTTATTTCCAGATATACTATTACTTATTAGGTGCATCCATATCCTATTTTTTCTTAAAGTAGAAATGGCTTTTTCCAATGAGAAATTGTGTCTGCCGATAATGGCAACTATGCCTACCTTTGAATTTGTTGTTATTGAAGTGATAAATCCTGCACTAAGTTCTTGTGTAAATTCATTACGTAGAGCAAGTTCGGTCTCCAATGCATCATGAGAGGAAACAACAAATCCAATTCCATTTTCAGTAGACGCTTGAGAAATCATTTTGATATTAATGTTTTTAGATCTTAATGCAGTGAAAATCCTAGCATCGATACCTATGTTTTCTTTTAACCTATTTCCTTCAATGGTGACCAATGCAACATCATCAATGCAAGTCACTGCTTTGATGCCTTTCTCTCCACCTGACTGATTAATCGTTGTTCCTTTTTTAGATGGATGATTAATCGAACGAATCAACAATGGAATATTTGATTTCTTAAGCGGTAGTATTGTTTTTGGATGGAGGAGCCCCATACCAAAACTTGCCAATTCATTAGCTTCGATATAGTTCATATTCTCTATTTTTATAGCACTATATACCGTTGAAGGGTCAGCGCTGTAAATCCCATCAATGTCAGTCCAGTTCTGAACTACAGAGGCATTTAGAAAGCTCGCAAATAAGGATGCACTATAGTTACTTCCATTTCTACCCAATGTAACAGAGTCCCCCATGTGATTACGAGCTATAAAACCTGTGATTACAGGTATTGAATCAATATCAATGGTGTCGAATTTTTTCAATGTTGCTTTTTTGCTTTGTAATACATTTACTTCATATTTTCCTTTGATTTTATCACAAAATATGCATTCTCTAGCGTCTATCATTTCTGATGCGTAATTATGTCTTTTTAAGAGTTGTGAAATAATTTTTGCTGATATCAATTCGCCAAATACAAGGACTTTTGCTTTCACAAATCCTGATTTCAATCGCAGGGTCTTTATGGCGTTCAGCACTATCTTGAGGTCATTTATTTCGGTTTTGATTTCTATATCTTCATGGTCTTGTAAGGAATAAGTGACAAACTCTTCAAGCTGAATTGTGAAGTCCAATCCTTTATGAGCTAAATGATATAAGCCGATTAATTTATCGGTTGTATTTCCTCTAGCGGAAACGACAAGTGCCAAAGGTTTTTTTTCATATTCTTCCTTGATGATATTTAGAAAGTTATCTAGTTGTTTTTTTCCATAAAGAGAAGTCCCTCCAAATTTAAGGACTGCTCTTCTTTTAGAATTAGTAGAAGTGTTTTTTTGAAACTTGAGTATACAATCCGTTATCTTCTCATGTTCCATTAGAAATCCATCGTGGCCATATTCAGAATCTATTTCATTAAATATTGCATTTGGCAAGTGATTCGCCAGGAATTTTTGAGACTGAATTGGGACTAATAAATCAGAAGTGAAGCCAATAATCAAAGTATGGATACTGATTTTTTGTAAGGCATTTACTTCTCCTCCTCTTTTTCTTCCAATGTTGTGAGAGTCAATACTTTTAGTAAGAAAATATAAACATAAGGAGTCAAACCGTTCACTAAATTTGTTACTCTGATAATTCATATAACTAGATGCCTTATAGCCATCTAGATTATTTTTTTTATCCGTTTGATCTTTGATTAATATCTCACTCGTTCTATAGGTGAGTAAACCTAATGCGCGAGCAGCTCTCAATCCAGCACGTCCCTCGCCTTTGTTGCCAAAAGTTGCATCTGCTTGTAATGCCATCCTTTGCGCTTCATGCACCGCAATGCCCCATGCAGATTCCTTGGCACTTGAAGCAAGGAGTACCATGTGCTCAACTTGACCTATAAAACTATATGAAAACTCTAATGCTTGATATCCACCGAAAGATCCCCCTATGATGGTGTGAATAGAATCAATATCAAGATGCTGGGCTAATTTTAAATATGCTTGTGTAAAATCTCTGATGGTAAATTGGGGAAAGCTGGAATCAATCGGATGTGTTGAGCCATATGGAGATCCAATACAGTTGGCACAAATAATAAAATACTCATTTGGATCAAATAGTTTATCTTTTCCGAATATACCTGGCCACCATGACAAGACATCTGAGTTCCCAGATATGGCATGAAAAACCCAAACTATGTTTGATTTATCTTGATTCATTTCGCCGAAAGTCTGAAAAGCAATTTCTATATTGGCTATACGTTCTTCTGATTCTAGCAGAAGTTCTTTTATTTTAAACTTGTTCATTTTGTCTTTTTTAAAGATGAATCAATATCAATGATGAGGTCATCTATATTTTCCAGCCCTACTGAAAGTCTGATAAAATTGGATGAAATTCCAGCATCAATTAATTGCTTTTCGTCCAGTTTAGAGTGGGTTGTGGAGGCTGGGTGAGTGGCGATAGATCTAGTGTCTCCTAAGTTAGCAGTAAGGCTGTGAAGTTTCAGATTGTTGAGTAGGTTAAAGGCACTGTTCTTATTTCCTTTGATTGTAAAGCCAACTAAACCTCCGCCTAGTTTCATTTGCTTTTTTGCAAGAGCATAACTTTCCATGCTAGTCAAGAATGGATAGATTACGTTTTCTACCTGTGGATGTTGATCAAGCCATGTTGCTATAGTCATTGCATTGCTGCAGTGTCGATCCATTCTCATGGCTAAGGTTTCTATACTTTTAGATAATATCCAGGCATTGAAAGGAGAGAGGCAGGCTCCTGTTCTTCTAATAAAGTTGTAGCAAGGTTTAATATGTTCATTAGATCCTAAGATTGCGCCGCCCAATACTCTTCCTTGTCCATCAATATATTTTGTAGCAGAATGAATGCATATGTCAATACCAAAGTCTGATGGGTTCTGTAAATAGGGGGTAGCGAAACAATTGTCTACTATAGATATAATATTATTTTTCTTACAGATATTTGAGAGAAACTCGAGGTCGGCAATTTTTAATGTCGGATTAGATGGAGTTTCTAAGTATATAATTTTTGTGTTGTCTCTGATGGATTCTTGCCAAGCAGTGTGATCTTCTAAATCCACTAAGGTATACTCTACGCCCATTTTGGGTAGAATATGTTGAATGATATATAAGGTGTTCCCGAATGAATTTTTTGAGGCTATAATGTGGTCTCCTTGTTGAATAAAAGCGACCAAGCTAGTATATACAGCTGCCATCCCGGATGCAGTAGCAATGCCAGCGTCATATTTCTCTAAGAGGCATAGTTTTCTTATAAATTCATCGGTGTTGGGATTTGAAAACCGAGAATAAAGGTTGCCTTGTTCAGAACCATTGAATATCGCCGAGCCATGTTCGGCATTTTCAAAAGTAAAACTGGAGGTAAGAAATAAGGGAGTCGAATGTTCTCGATGCTCTGATTGAGTTGCTTGTGTGCGTATTGCTAATGTTTCGAAAGATACCTTATCCATTGTGATTTTTTAGATTATCAAGAATGGATGAAGCTGTGTTTTAAACAGAAACGTATT
>JALZVN010000288.1 GCA_023299965.1 Saprospiraceae bacterium
CTCCTAGCTAGTAGACTCCCGATTCAAGACACAGATGTAGTTAAAGATTTGTCTTATCAATTGGAAAAAGAGATTGGCGATGTAGTTATTGTATTTGGGTGTGAGGTCAAAGCTAAACCCCAATTGATGGTGACAATCAGTAAGAGCTTAGTAGAAAATAATTCGCTCGATGCGGGAAAAATCATTCGTGAACTGGCCAAAGAAATCAAAGGCGGTGGTGGTGGTCAAGCCTTCTTCGCTACGGCAGGGGGAAATGATTTGTCTGGTTTGGATAAAGCGATTAGTAAGGCTAAAGAAGTGATATAATATTTTTCGTTTTTGGGCGAGCCTCCAATAAAAAAAGCCGCGCTATTGACTAGGGTCAATAGCGCGGCTTTTTTTATTGGAGTCGGGCTATGCAGGGGTGCGCTGTCGCTCCCGTCCCGATGAAAAATCGGGACCGACTCCCTATGGTCGTCGCCCTTTCTATCCCTCTCGCGTTTTATTTTTAATTTATTTTTGACTGCAATTGGATAGAAGTATCCTAAAGCCTATCCCTGAGATTCCGCAAATGCTTTGAACTGATCCATCCATTTTTGACTCATAGCTTTGAATTTTACAGGAAATAGTTTGGCCATCATCTTGATCATAAGCCCATTGAATTTTGTGTATTCTACTGTCGAGATGAAGTCTGTTTTATTGTCTCCTATGGCTAAGAACTTTGTATGCTGGGTGTTGGTCATATGCTTGTGTTCGTACAATGCTTTTTTCTCTCTCGGAAGATCTACTATTTGTATGGTCTCTATAAGTTCTATATACTGTTCGGCTTCAATTTTTATTTTGGATTTGGCACCGACTGTATTGGCTTCTCCACTCAATAGTTCAATACTTTTGAAACCATCTTGCCATTCTTTGAAGTAGTTTTCATCTGTCCAAAGAGCAGCTACTTTGTCTATAGGTAGATTGATGATGGTGCGGCATTCGTATTTCATATGTCTAGAATTGTAGAATCACTAAGATAAAATAATCAATGCTTTTTAAAGAGATACCCTGATATAAATTCGAGGGACACCTATCGAATTTTCATCGTTGTTTATCGAATACTCACCTATAGGGTATACTGAATAGGGGCTAAGCTCAGTTTGTAAGGGGTAATTTTTAATTGTTAATCAATCGAAGAATACTTTAGGCACCTTTAATGAAAGAAATTAGCGGGAAGCTTTTTATTCTCCGATCTAAAATTTAATAAAATTATGAGTACTTACATTTATGAAAATTCGAATTCGAAATCCTTTTTTAATATGGCATGCATATCTTTTGTTTTGTCAGTGATAGCGATGATCTGCGCAATCTCATTTTTGGAGATCGAGATCGGTATGGCTGTCTTTGTAGGAGTCTGTTATGTGTTTAGTATATCTTCTTGTTTTACCTTAGCCAAGGTGGTAAGAGATAGACACGAATCAGAAAAGTTTTTATCAAAAGTAGAGAATGCGAAAACAGAAAAGTTTTTGTCAGAACAGCCGATTTAGTATGGCGTTCATAGAGTGCCTTAAGATAAAAATAAGAAGGGAGGGCAATACATTTGCCCTCCCTTCTAGTTTTATGAATCTTATGATATCGCTTTTATTTTCTTGGCATCCTAGTAGAGTGCATCATCTTCAATCGCCAGCCCTCTTCGGTAGGTACCGCTATGGCGCTTTCTAGCCATGAAGCTTCGAAGGCTAAAGTGTCCGCTTGATAGAATTCAGCATAATTGTGATAAGCGGCTTGTATGCTAGGACCATATTTTTCGATGGATATATATTCCATTCGATTGACCCTCCTTGGGATATTGCCTTGCTCGATTCTGCCCTCCATCCATTTTTGAATCGTTTCATTATCCCAGACTTCACCATGTTCTAGGATGATAAAGTCTGGGGTATGGTATGTTAGTAAATTGTCTGGTTCCCTCACAGACCAAATGTCATCGAATACACCTTGAATAAGATCTTTCATTATTTTTTCTTCACTAGCTGAGATAGGAGCTTCGGTATTTAGTTTTGGACTGCAGCCCATCAAAACAAATAGTGCGATAATGAATGACAAGTATTTCATTGCTTTTGATTTTAGTTTTTTGAAGGCGTGTTTTCTAAAGTCTCTAAAAGAAAACCCCAAAACTTTTGTACTGAGCTGATCTGTACTTTTTCATCAGGAGAGTGTGCACCTCGGATATTTGGCCCAAAAGAAATCATATCCATCGCTGGATAGTTTTGTCCAAGTATGCCGCATTCCAATCCTGCATGACAAGCATTTACATGGGGTTCTGAGTCAAATCTTTTTCTATATAAATCTGACATGAGGCTTACAATGGCAGCATCTGGTTTAGGGGTCCAGCCAGGATAATCCCCTCCAGTACTGACCTCTGCATCTAGTAGTTCAAAGGTGCTTTGGATGGCTTTAGTCAAGTCTTCCTTTTCAGAATTCACAGAAGAACGGGTTAGGCATAAGATTTCAAATGTACCTTCACTAACCAATACTCGAGCTAGATTATTTGAGGTTTGTACCAGGCTATCAATGTCCGGACTCATTCTGTAAATGCCATTTGGACATGCATATAGGGTCTTTAATAGTTTACTTTGTGTATCAGAAGCCATTACTTTTTGATCGGTAGAAACGGATTCAAAAATGATCTCTAGACCAGGGTCAGTCGTGTTGTGTTCATTGACGATGTTTTCTCCATATTGAGAAATAAGCATCTCTACGGTGGAGGCGTCTTTTTGCTGCAAAAAGATAATTGCCTTTGATTCTCTAGGTATAGCATTTCTAAGACCACCACCATCTATGCTTACAATTTGGATTGTAGCTCTATCAGTAACTTGTGAAAGAATACGGTTGATGATTTTGTTTGCATTCCCTCTACCTTTATGAATATCCATTCCTGAGTGTCCTCCGGTAAGTCCTTTGACACTGAGCTGATAAGATGTTGATCCTTCTGTTGGCGAGGTCATAGGATAAGTACCTTTAGCAGTAATGTCAACTCCTCCCGCGCAACCAATGGTCAACTCGTCATCATCTTCTGTATCGAGATTCAACATGATCGCTGCATCTAATAAGCCACCTTTCAATTCCAAAGCACCTGTCATTCCAGTTTCTTCATCAATGGTGAATAAAGCTTCTAAAGAAGGGTGAGGGATATCCTTTGATGCCAGCAATGCCATGATGGTCGCTACTCCAATTCCATTGTCCGCGCCAAGGGTAGTTCCTTCTGCTTTGACCCAGTCTCCATCGATAACCATTTTGATGCCTTCGGTAGCAAAATCAAATTGCGTGGCTTCATTTTTTTGATGCACCATGTCTAAGTGACTTTGAATGGCTATGGTTTGCTTATGCTCGAGCCCTGCAGTGGCAGGCTTTTTTATAATGACATTTCCTATATGATCTTTGGCCGTATCTAGACCAAGTTGATTGCCAAAATCAATCATAAACTGTATGACTTGTTCTTCTTTTTTGCTAGCTCTTGGAACTGCATTGAGGTCTGAAAAATAATTCCACAATGCTTTGGGTTCTAATTGTCTTATTGCTTCACTCATGTTTATTTAATTTACTTCGAAAATAAGATATTTTTACAAAAATAAAAAAAGCTGCTAGTCAGAATGGACTAGCAGCTTTGCTATTTAACTATATTTTGTGAAAGCCTATTGCTTTACTACTTTTTCTAGGATAGTGCCTACCTCAGATTCTATTTTTACGAGATAGGTTCCTGATGGATATGAATATAAAGAGAAAGAACCGATATAGTCATTGTTGAATTTACCTAGCTTTTTGTACTGTATAAATTTACCTTGAATATCAAAAATACTTACCGTGATATAATCTTCAGTTGTTGGAAGATCTTGAATGTTTATTTTAAATACTCCATCCGTAGGATTGGGTAGGATGTCAACATTTACTTTTGTGCCAGCTATATCGAATGTAGCAACATTAAAGTCAAGTGTTACTGTTTCTTCATATACACAAATACTATTTGCATCAGTAACAACTACATTATAATCACCAGGGATCAAGTTTGTGAACACATCATCGTCCTGAAATCTAACACCTCCATCAATACTATAAGAAAATGGTCCCACACCATTCACTGCTGTTATCATCAATATACCGTCATTATCATTAGCAGAAGAGCTAGGTGTAACATCAATTTCTGCATTCAAGTTGCAAGATCCAGCAGCAGCACAAAAGTCAATTGAAAGTTCAAATTGAAAAACTCCATCGCTTGAAACAATAGGATTTCCAGCATTATCAAGGATGGCGATACTACCATTACCAAAATTGCAACACAGACCATCTCCATAAGAATCAAATAAAGTCAAGTTGTAACAAGAATCTAGAGACAGACAAACTTTAGTCTCAAATGTTCTCCCAGCATCTGTAAAGCCTGCTTCATCAGCAAGTACTACTCCAGTATTTTGTGAAGTTATGGTGTACCTTGTCTCATTAGGATAATCGTCAAGTTGAAGAACTACTGTGACAAAATTATCTTCTCCAAGTACTTCAGCTGTTATTGAAACAACATTATTTGAGGCATCAAAATCATTGTTTTGACTATTTAGTTCAAGAATCTCTAACTCTAAGTCATAATTTCCTGGTGTATCTACTGCTAAGTCAAAATCTAAATTAACTCCTTGTCCATTAGAAATAGATCCTTTGTAAGATATGTTAGGTTGAGCAACTCCGTCAACTGTAACTCCGATAATGGCTTGTGTTATAATTTCTGAACCAAAGTTCTCCAACAAAACACTGCCCATAATGGAGCTATTATCACAACCTGTTGAGCTCAAAACGGCACTGATACCTGCTTCTACATTTGGTAGAACAGATAAGTTTAATGCAAGTGTGTCATTGAGTGCGTTTTGGTCCATAGGAGCACTCACGAAGGTTCTGAAGTTGTAATCTCGTATCACAGAAAGATCAATATTGTCTGGGAAAGTATGGTTCAATACATCTCCTGGAGAAAGAGTTTGTGCAATAAAACTAGTACTTACGATTTCACCATCAAGTTCTAATTCAAGATTGAAATCTGACATTTCGTTCAAACCATTATTGATTATCTCAACGACTACTGCTTCTTGGGTACTTAATTCTGTAGCTGTAGCTGTTGGTGTGATAAAACTTCTAGCCGCTAAATCAAATTCAGGTCTTTGTAGTTGGACAGCTGAGATATTGGTTACTGTGCCGTTACCTCCGGCATACTCCGTAGTAAACCAAAACTCACCTTGATCACCTGGCACTACAGACATCTGTGGATAATCTCCAAATCGTCCTCCAGATACAATGGTAGATTGACCTTCTCTCAATATTACTTCTTGGTAAGTCATTTCGCCGAGGGGGTCTCCATCGTTTCTACCAGTGGCTCTTATCCCTGCAAAGGAGCTAGGACTAGAAACACTATAGCCTAGGCATATAGTACCATTCTCGTCTATAGCAATAGAACCCATAAATCTGTCTAGACCGTCATCCGGAGCAAAAGTACCTTGTTGGTATACACTCCAGTCGTTCTCTGAATCTCTTCTTAGCTCTACCCATCTAATCCCTGAAAGATTTTCTCCATCTGTAACATCAGTGACGTGACAGTATACAAGAGACTCATGCGTACCAAAATTTCTTTGGTGAGGAACGTGCATGATGATTTCAGGGATTCCATCTAAACCAGCTCCATTCATCTGTGGAATACATGCAAAACCGACTCCAGTTGCAGAACAAGGGAATGCATCATAGGGTGCAGTAACAATATTAGTTTGCTCTATCTCCGTGTTGTTTGGATTGTCAAAATCTACATCAAATGTGTATAACTCTACTTGATCTTCGATAGGTCCGCCTCCCCAAGAGCTATCATTGAGCTTCATTACAATTGGTCTGCTATCTACTGGATTCCTTGGACCATTCCAGTCAACAGGTGTTGATACAATAAAAGTTTGTTCGCTACCTGCAGTGCCAGTAATTGCTATTCTTTGAATTCTTGCATTCTCACCTTCATTAGAAAACAAATCGTCTTTGCTAATAAAGTATTGGTGCAATGTGCCTCTACCTTCTTCATTAGTAGTTGCAACTAGTGCATCTGGAGTAAGGCTATATTTTGGATAATCTGGAAAATTAGGCGTAGAAAAACTAAAAGAGTTATAAGTTCCTAAAGGGTCGCTTGTGTCACTAATGGCAATCAATAATAAATTTCCTGCAAATGTGAACTCTGTAAGTATCCACCTCTGCGTGATCTCATCAAATAATACAATAGGATCTCCTGCAGAGTTAAACCCAAATTGAGCCCATAAGGTATTCATTGGAAATGATCCCTCTAGGATGCCTTCTCTATTAAACACCCCAACTGAGGTAGCATTTACCGCTTGCACATAGAAGTCATTACTTACATCTCCAGTAGGATCAGTAGGTGAACCGTTTCCAAATCCAGGACGGTTTACGAGTACCTCCATTTGATTAATATTGCTTTTATTGAATGTGCTTTGGCGCACTGGATCTGGACCTTGGTGCTCCTTAGTGAAATCAACCGCGCTACTTTGATTTTTTCGTCCTTTAAAATTGTCAGGCTTTCTGTTGTTGATCTTACTATGTTGTTTCTTCTCTTTGGTAGTTGCTGGTACATAAATAGATTCACGAATACTTTTAGATTTTCCGTGAAAAACAGCTTGGGTTGTAGTTACTGAGAAGTTGTCAATAACCTTTGTGGTGGTTTGTGCATCCATGCCAATACAAAGTAACATGAAGCATAATAGGGGGTAAAGTGTTGATCTATACATATATTATTGATTAGTTATTTTTTCTAATGGGTTCCGTCTTTGCACGACCATTACTTTTGTAAGATTGAATTTTATCTTTTGTAGTATTTTGCTTCTCGAGGACATTGCTATCTGAAGCTAGCAATTTTTCAAGTTTACTAAAGTTTTTGCTAGAGCATTTGAAGTCAACACTATATTGGTTGAGCGTCTTATTGGAGAGACCAACGTTGTGTGGATTGTAAGTATCGTAGGTTTCTGTTATGTACTTGCCATTCAATGATTCTGCTAACTCGATGACTAAATAATGCATCTCAATAGTATTCTTATTAGTGTTGCAGCTAAATCCAACTAGCACACATATAGAAAAAGCTATTAATGTATAAAGTACTTTTGTATTGAACATCTTTTTGCTACTTGACTTTGAGCCAACAAATTAATCAAAAATTAAGATATATAAGCCCCTCTCTCATGTCAAATTGTGGTTATTCTAGGGGTTACATGTTTTTTATTGTGCTTTTATTCATTAATTACCTTGTGAAGAAGACATTGTACTCCTGTCTATAGTCGGCGCAAAGAATATCGCATTGGCAAATAACTTATGGGTTCCATACCAAAAGCCCCTAAAATTGGTGTTATCTACAAAGGAAATTACTCTTCCTCTACCTGCCGTACTTACTATAGCAGCAGCACTATTGCTGATATATCTATGATTAGATGTAGAGGAATAACCGCTCAATAATGCGTTATTTTTAAAGTGTATTGGTTGGGCATATGAATTGCTGCTATGATCTAACGCGAGGGTACCCCTTTTGAAAATGGGTAACGTTGGTTTGTGATAGCCATATGCTAATGGATGGGAGAGGTCTAAATGACTCTCGAAAATAGCGCCACCTAAAAATTGAGCCCCTCTTTCTGCTGCTGCATTTTTGTATTCTTTATTGCTTTTTGACCTTCCAGAACTAGCCCTCTTCTTTACACTAGCCTTGGCAAGACCATTGTTGATGGCCCAATTGGTTGCTCCTTTAAACGTAATCAATGTACCTCCTTGTTCTGTCCAAGTCTTTATCAAGCTAGCTTTTGGGCTAGCTCCATTCACAAGCACAATGGTATTGTACTCCTTCAATAGGTTGGCATTCACATTTGAAACAGGAACCATGCTTACTGACATATTGTAATTTTGATCTAGTAAGTGCCATACTTCGCCTGCATCATACGATGTAGTAGACCCTTCTACTATCATCATGACCTTTGGTTGC
>JALZVN010000289.1 GCA_023299965.1 Saprospiraceae bacterium
TAGTTTGCTCAGACTTATCTTCGATTTTCATTCGATTGATCAAGGGTAAAGTGATGGATAATATGTCTGATTTTTGTACATTTGAATTAGGCGGTACGTCGCCTTTGTTTGAACTATTCATGTATAGTTATTTAAGTGATTAAATAAGGGTATACGGAAGATTGCGCGGCTAAGAAAAAGATAGAGGAGTAAGATATACCGATAGGTGTTTAGTTCGACTCTATGTATGACAACATATCTACCTCGCGCCTCGTAAAGACTCACCGTACTACGTGCGTTGTACCAATCACAATTAACAAAATATTTGTAAATAGTAATTTTTTAGATATGGGAATTGTAATCTTACCAATTTTAGCTGCAGCTTAAATGATTTTTGTAATTGCTATAATAAGGTCAATAAAATTACTAAACTCAGGAATTATAGGATTAAATGAAATCATATTTGGTTTAATAATCTCATTAATTCTATTTGCTTCAATTACAATAAGTTATCTTATTGAAGGGAAGATTTGGGGATTAAGCCCATATTTTAGGGTTTCGTTATTTACATTGTTTATCCCATTTGTAGTTTATCTGGGAATTAAGAATAGCGATAGTCAAAATATTTTATATTATTCACATTTACTATTGATTAGCATCGTAATTAGTGGAATATTAGGAGTCGCTTTTAATTATGTTGTTTTTGAATTGTTAGAATATTTCAATGTTAAAAAGTATTATTGAAAAAAGACTGGCTACTCCATGTGATATGAGATCAGACTTACTATCGCTGCGTCTATTCTGTGTCACTGATACGTTATAACACATTAAGAAAAAATGAAAATTGAACTTGAATCACATAATGTTGAGCTTTTAGAAGAATCAGCTTATAACGTCGGTTCAATTGAAAATGCCTTTCAATATGCAAAACTTTATATAGCTACATCGAATTCAAAGCCTTCAACACTTATTGGGATCAAAGTGTATAAAGACAGCAAATTGATTAATAGTGCAATCATAGGTGGATTAGGTGGGGCCTCAGGTATTCACAAAACTTCGCAAGTTTTATGTGAAGATTCTTTAACAATATGTTGTGCTCAAAGTCTATTCAAGCTTTCAATTCCTGAACTTAATTTAGAATGGAACTTAGAGGCGGATGATGCAGCTTGCTTTGAAGTATTTAAATATAAAGAAGATTACATAGTACATGGGGAGCTTAATATTTCAAGGGTATCAAAAATTGGGACCTTATTATGGCAGCGTTCTGGTAAAGACATTTTTGCGACTGTAGATGGGAAAGATGAATTTCAAGTAAACGAAAACCAAATAATTGTAAAAGATTGGGAGAATAATTTGTACAAATTTGATTTTGAAGGTAATCCGTTCCCTACAACTGAAAAGGAATTAAGGCAATGGATGATACAAGAATGTTACAATTTCAATCAATACTCCATAGGAGGAAATATAATAGATGAAGGGTATGGAATAGATAAATTAGGGTTGTTATACACTTGGTATTACACAGAACGTGGAAATCGAGAAAACTTTAAATATTTTGATTCTGAAGAAGAAATTGTCGAATATGCGTTCGATAGGATTAAAAATGATAAGTGGGCAAAAACACATTGTGTAGGATTCACAACTAATCAAGAGGAGTCAAACACCTTGAAAACTGAATTAACCAAAAGAAGGGTGGAATATATGGAAGATAGAATACCATACTACGGAGAACATAATCCAGTATACCGAGTATTCGTATTTGGATGTAACTATTTGAAAACTGAAGATTTAAAGATAAAACACTATCATTTGAAAGGTTGACAGGCTATAACAAGCTAAACCACTGACAAACTAGCACCCAAAAAGCTAGGTCGGACTCTATTAGCATTCTCTTAGATTTTTAGAAAATTATTGACTTTATAAATATGAATAGCCAAAAAGATTGTTTCCGCTCTATTAAAGTACCCAATAGTAGTTATTTGGGACGAAAAGAGTTAATTTTAAGATAAACGCAATTGCGTTTTTTCTTCCGATTTGGGGGGGCGCAATTGTGATTATCAAATTGTTAGCTTCCATAAAAAAATGAAAGAATTTAAAACCATAGGATACGTAATAAGAAAGGGGCAGATATATGTAAATGTATCTGTAACACTTATTATGATTGTCATATGGTTTTTAACAATGTATCTAAGCAATAGAGTCGTCCCTGAGAGATATAGCACTGAAACAATGTTCATAGGTCTGGCATGTGGATTCATTAGTGGTTGGCTCTTTTGGAGTTTTTCAATTCCCAAATGGCGAATTTGGGCATTTCAAAACACAAAGAAAACTGATTGGCAAGAACTCCAAATTAGAGCGATTAACGAAAAGTTGATTTGGAAAAAGGATAGTATCTTAAACAAAACGGAAATACGAACAAAAATACAGAATGAAAAAATTCAAATGATTGAAGAAGAGATTCCCAATATTAGAATAGAAACAACTTTAATAAACATAGAAGACGACATAACTATTCCTTCTAAAACCCATTACTATTATGCCAAATCAGAATTAATACTAAATCCTATATTACTCATCGTCTTCATTCTTTTAGGAATCTATTTAATATCAGAGCAAAGAGAAGTCATTGGAATAATAGGAATATTGTTTGGGATCTATGTGTTTAAAATTAAACTTTTTAAAGACTTATTAAATCCGCAGATACAAATGACTATTTCAAATGATGGTATAAAAGTAAATTTGAAAAATATGGATTTTGTTAAATGGTCAGACACTGAGAACATAGTGTTGAATTCAGAGGGCGCACTAACTTTGGATGTTTGGAAGAATGATGAGCTTTTTAAAATGACTTATGATGTTGGTAGTTTTGGAATGAAAAATCGAGAAGATATGATTAGAAAAATAAACATTTACTTAAAACGAAATCAAGAGAATACGGAAACTAACACTATATAGGTCGAATCATATCTGCTCGTTCCTCGCAGAGACGACGCCTATATTTATACGTTATAGAAAATCAAGAAAAAAATTAAATGAAAATATTACTAACAGGAGCTACAGGTTATATTGGCAAACGCCTTCTTCCAGTACTAGTCGAAAAAGGTTTTGATGTA
>JALZVN010000290.1 GCA_023299965.1 Saprospiraceae bacterium
ATTTAGAGGAAAGTTATAGTCCCCGTAGCAGTGTGTAGATAAAATTTACCAGAACAGAAAGTTATATTTGGGAGTCCAAGCTTCGTACATATTACGCAAAACATCTATTCGTATAATATTTCATTTCTGTACATTTTTTTGGAATTTTATTTATATTGTCGAAGTAAACTACGGTATTAACTAACTTACAAATACGAACAGATGTCTAACTTCAACAAACTTATCATTGTCTTCCTGCTCTACTCCATGCAATGTTCAGCGCAATGTGGTATTTTCAAAACATATGATGATTTCTTCAATGATAATGTCGAAACTGAATATTCAGATGCCTGGGCTTCGCATGCAGGTGGAAATTTCAAATTGGTACTTAAAGATTCAAACGGCAACAAGACCAAGCACAAATTATCCAATAATGATATATGGGGATATAGAATAAAAGGAAAAATTTATAGAATTGACAAGAAGGGGCAACCATATTGGCTAGTAGAAAGAGGCAATTTAAACATATACGTTGCCTATAATGCCAAATACTTTGCACGCCAATGGGAATTACCAAATAATCAATTCTCCCCCAAAATGTCAATCGGTGAAAATGGCGAAATGATGAGCTTTAGTAAGAAAAATTTAAAACGTCTGATTGGCGGTGACCCTGACTGGTCTCAGGAAGTAAACGAATGCAACTACAGTTTACAAAGCTTATTCGATTTGGTCCTAAAATATAATTCATAAATATGTACACTAGCGCTAACATGATTAAATGTTTTTCATTTCTATTTTTATTCTTTACTGCGAATGTGGTTTTCTCACAATCCAAAACCAAAGAGTATAAATATGGATATTTTAAGACCTATGAAGATTATGCAAATAATAATATTCAAGAAACAGAAAATCGAATTTCAGTTTCCCATTCCTCAGGCAAATTCAAAATCAAGTTCACCGATCTAAATGGCAAAGCACTTATCTTTAAAAAAGAAAATATAAATTTTTGGGGATACAATATTGGTGATGGCATACACCGCATAGACCACACCAATCACCAACCATATAGATTAATTGAAATTGGAGAAATTTGTGTCTACGCTTCTCATGATTTACCACTCTTCAGCCAAAGAATAGATTTAGCAGGCTCAGATTTTTTCCCGAAAATATCTGATGGCATCAATGGCGAGATGATGCATTTCTCAAAGAGCAATCTCTTAAAACTTTTAAAGGGTAAAGATCATTGGATAGAAAAGGTTTCAAAATGTAGAAATGACATCAATCTCCTCGCTGAAATTATAATCATGATTAATGACAGTACTCCTTCAAAAGTAGACAAGACCTAGATTTTTTTTTTAAAAAGGGATATTCAGAGATATCACAACTGATGACATGTAGCTTACTGTTCAACGAATTTCCTTAAAGCCTAACACCGCTTTCTATAATTTCAACTTTAAAATAGGGCAATGCACATACATGTAAATCCCCATTTTAGGTATAGCATTTGAAATTTAAGATGACGCATATTTTTTGATACAGATAATCAAAGTTTTAATTCTACGTCTCGCGCCCTCGCGATTCTGCGATAGCAGAGAGCCTAGAATGGATGAGGGGTGGAAGCGGCATCCCGATGGTGGGTGGCGTAGAGAAAAGGTCTTCCTTTTCCTATTTTGTGCGTTGGGAGGCATCGGGATACAGCGGACGACCCGACCCTAAGCAAAGCGAAAGGGGCAGCTCCAAACTACCTTATACCTCACAAAAAAAAGAGACTGCCTAAAAACTAGACAGCCTCTCTTTATATCAATTAAAAAATACGCTTACGCATTTTTTCCAATACAATTTAAGTCTTCGAATGCAGTTTTCAACCGCTCTACGAAAGACTGCTCGCCAGCACGAAGCCACTTACGCGGATCATAGTACTTCTTGTTCGGTACATCGTCACCTTCTGGATTACCAATCTGAGCCTGCAAGAAGTCCTTCTTAGAAGACTCGTATCCTCTCACACCATCCCAGAATGCCCACTGCATATCCGTATCGATATTCATCTTGATTGCTCCGTATTCTATTGCCTCTCTGATCTCCTCTCTAGAAGATCCAGAACCACCGTGGAATACAAAGTTGATCGGTTGATCAGACTCAAGATTAAACTTTTTCTTTACATACTCTTGAGAGTTCTTCAAGATGATCGGCTTGAGGCTTACGTTTCCAGGCTTATATACACCGTGTACGTTTCCGAATGCAGCAGCAATGGTAAACTTATCACTGATTGCGTTCAATGCCTCATACGCTTGAGATACTTCCTCAGGCTGCGTGTAGAGCTTAGAGCTATCTACATCTGTATTATCCACACCATCTTCCTCACCACCGGTCACGCCTAATTCGATCTCGATAGTCATTCCGATTTTAGACATACGCTTATGAAACTTGGAGCAGATCTCAATATTTTCCTCGATCGGCTCTTCAGAAAGATCCAACATGTGAGAAGAGTACAAAGGATATCCTCTGCTTTCATAAAACTGTTCTCCTGCGGCAACCAATCCGTCTATCCATGGCAACAATTTCTTAGCACAGTGATCTGTGTGTAATACTACAGGTACACCGTAAGCCTTAGCCATTGTGTGCACATGCATTGCACCAGATATACCTCCTAATATCGCCGCTTTCTGGTTCTCATTGCTGATACCCTTACCTGCGAAGAAAGTAGCTCCACCGTTCGAAAATTGAATAATTACTGGAGAGTTGACTGCAGCTGCAGTTTCCAATACCGCATTCACAGAGTTGGTTCCTACTACGTTGACTGCAGGAATCGCAAAGTTATTTTCATTAGCATATTTAAAAAGCTCAGTTACTTCATCTCCATGAAGTACGCCACTCCTAAATCTCTTTTTAGCATCACTTGCCATTTTTCTCGTTTTGTAGTTTATAAAATAGTGTGTCTATTTCTATCAATGGTGCGATCAAAAATACTAAATCAACAATCTGTGTGCTTCTTTATCGAAATACAGCGACCAAACAGCAGATTGCTAATCAGTCATGAATTTCAAAGCTGATTTAGTATTTCAAACTTATCGAACCATAATCTAATTCAAATATAATGTATTAGACGGATACTAGATCAATTCCTTCTCACCAAGGTATCTTTCTGCGTCCAATGCAGCCATACATCCAGTACCAGCAGCAGTCACTGCCTGTCTGTAGATACGGTCTTGTGCATCACCACTGGCGAATACTCCTTCTACATTTGTCTTAGACGAATCCGCCTGCGTAATCAAGTACCCAGTATCATCCTTATCTAAGTAGTCCTCAAAGATACTCGTGTTTGGCGTATGACCGATAGCTACGAAGAATCCTTTGACGGGAAGTTCGCTTACCTCTTTGGTCTTATTGTTGAACACGCGTACACCCTCTACTTCTTCTCCACCTAATATTTCCTGCGTTTCTGTGTTCCAGTGGATCTTAATATTTTCTGCCTTTTTCACACGTTCTGCCATGATTTTAGAAGCACGCATCTCGTCTCTTCTTACTAGCATATGCACTGTTGGGCAAAGCTTTGATAAATAAAGCGCTTCCTCAGCAGCAGTATCTCCTGCTCCTACGATAGCTACATCTGTACCTTTAAAAAAGAATCCATCGCATACTGCACAAGCACTTACGCCCTTGTTCATAAACTTTTGCTCAGACTCGATGCCTAACCACTTGGCACTTGCACCAGTACTGATGATGATAGTGTCCGCGTGTATTTCAGTGCCATCTTCTGCCCATGCCTTGTGTACAGGTCCAGAAAAATCTACCTTCGTGATCATCGCCATGCGAATATCTGTCCCAAAACGCTCCGCTTGCTTACGGAAGTCATCCATCATCTGAGGCCCCATGACCCCATCTGGATATCCAGGATAGTTTTCTACGTCAGTTGTGATCATCAATTGACCACCCATTTCTTGACCAGTGTAAAGTACAGGTTCCATCTTAGCTCTAGCTGCATATACAGCTGCTGTGTAACCCGCTGGACCAGAACCTATTATCAGACACTTAATTCTTTCTGCCATTTTTAGTTTTATTTGTACACAAAAATATAAATCTTATCATATTTAACACATATATCAAGTCTATGTTTCTAAATACTTCTTAAAAACAAAAGGTAAGGAGTATTACTGATTTACTACGGTGAGCTTTATTTCTGGGTGCTCCATCGACAAGCCCCATTCCGTCATGGAGGCATCAAACATACTAAAGCCCTCTTCCTCCTCCATCAAATGATCAAACAGCTTCCAGTACCCCTCCGTATCTACTAAGTTAACATAGCCTACACGTAGTGCTTTTTTAGCAGTGTAGTTGCGAATCCCATTATCAAATGCTTGATCTAGCGCATAAGGTTCATTGTGATGACTAGTGATCCGTATTCCATTCTTTCTATAAGAAGATTGCCTCAGATAGACTTTGTTCTGTTTTGTGGGGGTCAATCCGTCGATATATTTGCTAAACCTCGACCCTACCGTACTGTCCTTTTCACTATCTATAATGATTAGATTAGATTCTACCTTATCGTAGGCGTCTAGTATTCCTCCCTTAAAAGGACCCGAGCCGGCGCTGCAAATCATCAGCGACTTTATAGGAGGAATATCATATGCCTCTATGTTCTGAGCTAG
>JALZVN010000291.1 GCA_023299965.1 Saprospiraceae bacterium
AATTCACAATTCTTTTCCGCACTCGTGATCCCTGCGTTCACAATTCATAATTCACAATTCATAATTCTTTCCCCTTTTCTTTTCGACAAGCGATAGAAGTGAGCACGTAGGTAGCTGAAAATGTAGTGATGCTCTGATCGCAATGGCTCGCCGAGGTACGAGAAGAGACGCTGCGATCCGTCTAGCAGAACACGTTTTCAGCTATCGGAGTAAAACGGATAGCGCGGTGCTGACCGTAGAGATACCTTCTCTCTACTGTCAGCATGGCGCCCAAAAAAAGAAAGAGTTATGCTAATTGTATAGTTCAATAGAATGCATTAGGAGGAGGGTGAACCTTTAAGAAAGTAGAAGCGAGCCCCATCATGGATATCTAGCCCCTAGAACCTAAAACCTAGCCCCTAAATAAAATCTACCGATTCCTAGCTGCGTCAGCGCGTAGCTTTTGTAAGAAGGGAGAAGCAAAAATAAAATCCTGAAGCAGCTGATTGTCACTTGCGAGTACAGCATCTTTGTTGCCTGTCCAAGCCAATTCACCTAGATGAAGAAGCGCGATATTATCTCCGATTTCCATCACGGAATTCATATCGTGGGTATTGATAACGGTGGTGATGTTATTCTCTATGGTGATGCTTTTGATGAGCTCATCGATCACGATAGAGGTCTTCGGATCAAGCCCAGAATTGGGTTCGTCGCAAAATAAGTATTCTGGATTGAGGACGATGGATCTTGCGATACCAACCCTCTTTTGCATACCTCCACTGATCTCAGAAGGGTATTGGCTATTGACGCCTTCTAGGCTCACTCTTTCGAGGCAGTAATTGACACGATCTAACTTTTCCTTTTTGGTCATCTTGGAAAACATGTCGAGTGGGAAGGCAATATTTTGTTCTACCGTCATACTATCAAATAAGGCAGAACCTTGAAATAGCATACCGACCTTCATCCTGATTTCTCTGACTTGCTTCTTGTTGAGCTTGACAAAGTCTGTATCTCCGTACCAGATATTTCCCTCCGTGGGTGTGAATAATCCTACGAGGAGCTTCAAAAGAACCGTCTTACCTGCACCAGAACGACCGATAATAAGATTGGTTTTGCCGGCTTCAAAAGTATGCGAGATCCCTTTGAGTACCTTCACGTCTCCAAAAGATTTGTGAATGTCTTTGATCTTGATCATTGAGTCAGAACTATGGCGATGAGGTAATCAAAAAATAGTATCAGAATAGAACTGAATACTACGGCATTGGTTGAGGATTGTCCGAGTTCGATACTCCCGCCTTTTACAAAATAGCCTTGATAACAGGATACAGTAGTCAAAATGAAGGCAAAGGTAATTGCTTTGACAAACATCATAAATACGTTGTAGTCTACGAAGAAGGACCGCAAGCCTTGGATATATTCCTCAGAGGTCAACAAGCCTGTAGGGACAGTAGCAATGTAGCCACCAGCGTTCCCTACAAATGCTGCGATAGCCACTAACAATGGAATCACAATCAGTGCAGCGATCAATTTTGGGAGAATCAAAAAGGTTGCTGTATTGACCCCCATGATCTCCATGGCATCAATATGCTCTTTCTGTCGCATCCCGCCTATCTCTGCAGCCATATTAGACCCTACCTTACCCGCTAATACGAGGCACGTAAACGTAGGCGCGAGCTCTATGATTACGATATCTCTTACGACATATCCGATATAATACCTAGGGACTAAACCGCCAGACAATTGATAGGAGAACTGTACTGCGGTAACTGCACCAATAAAAACAGCAATCAGACAGATGATGATCAGGGAGCCGATCCCTATGTCATTCATCTGACGCATCGTCTCTTTGTAATACATGCTGAAATTCTCAGGACGTGAAAATACAGTCCTCATGAAGAGCATGTACTTACCGAAATGATGAAAAATATTAAGATTACTCATGCAGTTTTTATAGCATTTGGAATAAAAGAAGTCAAATTTAAATTAATTTTATTCAAAAGCGAATAATATTAACTTACGAGCGCTAATAGGAAAGGTTAGAACTATTCTATAACGTTGAAACGAGTTTAAAAATATGAAAAAAGTAGTAGTAACAGGTGGCACCAAAGGCATAGGTTGGGCCATTATCGAAGTATTTGCAGCCAATGGTTTTGATATTGCCTTTTGCAGTCGCTCTAAGGAGGATCTGGAAGTACGCGCTAAAGAATTGACAGCCAAGTATCCAGATATCAATGTACTGATAAAAGTAGTCGATATGCGCCAAAAAGAGCAAGTCATTGGCTTTGCGCAATCGATCACCGAAACCTGGGGTGCGCTGGACGTGCTCGTCAATAACGCCGGGGTATTTCTCCCAGGAGAGATCAGCAAGGAAGAAGATGGGCAGCTAGAGGCGATGATAGAAACCAATCTCTACAGCGCTTATCATTTCACCAGAGCCCTGCTTCCGGTCATGACCCCTAAAAAACAAGGTCATATTTTCAATATGTGCAGTATCGCTAGTAAGATAGCCTATCCTAATGGTGGTTCTTACAGCATCTCTAAGTTTGCCCTATTAGGCTTTTCCAAGGTACTGAGAGAAGAGCTCAAGGAGCAAGGCCTACGGGTCACGTCCATTATGCCTGGCGCTACTTGGTCCAATAGCTGGAAAGGGGTAGATCTACCAGAAGATAGACTCATGCAGGCTTCGGATATCGGAAAGACGGTTTATGCAGCGTATACCTTGAGTCAATCTGCTGTCGTTGAGGACATTGTATTGAGACCGCAATTGGGGGACTTGTAATTTGCCCAACCGATAAACTTAGCCGGATATTGCGTGTTAATACTGTATTAGCAAGCCATTTACTTGTATTGTTGTTGTATAATTAAGAAATCGAAAGAATCATGAAAAGCGATAATTTTACTCCTTATAGCCCTATTACATTTACTGAAACTCCTGAAGACAGGAGTAGATCCTTTTATGAATTAATGGACAAACGTAGATCGGTCCGAGAATTTTCAGATAAGCCGATCTCTAAGGAAGTGATTGATCAATTGATTTTGACTGCATCTTCCGCCCCATCAGGTGCTCATAAACAGCCCTGGACTTTTTGTGCGGTTTCTAATCCAGAGATCAAGCAAAAGATCCGCGAGGCGGCAGAAAAAGAGGAGTATGAAAACTACCATGGGCGCATGAGTGAGGATTGGTTAGAGGATCTAAAACAATTCGGTACAGACTGGCATAAATCTTTCTTGACTACCGCTCCCTGGTTGATCGTCGTGTTTAAGAAAGCCTACGACTTGGTCGACGGTGAAAAAGAAAAAAATTACTACGTCAACGAATCAGTAGGTTTGGCGACCGGCTTTTTGTTGGCAGCAATCCACAATGCAGGATTCGTGAGCTTGACGCACACACCGAGCCCACTTAATTTTCTACAGAAGATATTAGAGCGCCCATCCAATGAACGTCCTTACTTGTTGATCCCAGTAGGATATCCAGCCGACAACGCTGAGGTGCCCGTATTGGAAAGAAAAGGATTGGATGACATGACGGTTTTTTATTGAAAGAGAGGTTTTTATTATAGCTTCTAGCT
>JALZVN010000292.1 GCA_023299965.1 Saprospiraceae bacterium
CCAGTCGGGTAGGGTATAGCCTTCTCTTGTGAGGCTGATGCCAAGGAGTCTCCACAAAGTCGCCTTATCCTTATGAATCTCGTAGTTGGAACCATTATAGTGATGGAGGAGTCTCCACCACCTGACTATCTCATAGCTGTTCAGGGCAATGAAAGCACGGTCTTTTGAACCCCATTTACGGTTGGATTTTAATACCGTTTGAATAGCTCGATCCGCCTTGCGGTTTTCAGAAAATATTTGATGGAGTGTATCCACTACAGCCTGAGCCAGTGGACGATGGATTTTTTTATGCAATTCCTTTACGTTTAGAACGCAAAGATAGATTTAATACTAATCAAATTCTCTATGTGATACCCTAAAAGGCATCAGTTAAAAAAAATGGTGCTCAATTATCCAGTTCAAAAACCAGATATTGAACACCAATATAACTATTTGGTAGAATAGGGAAAGGGGCATAAGAGTCATACTTTTCTCACGAAGTGTTTACTCTTAATCATTTTTTATTAGTGTACTAGACCAGCACTAATTGATGCTAGTATCCTACGATTTCATTGCTATTTCATCTAAGAGATTATACCAAGTAGTTTCCATTTCTTGATTGATTTGGTTTGTCCACTTTTTATCACTCATTTCCTTGATATACTTATATGCCATAAGTTGTCTCGGAGATAGATATTGGTTTGGGTTTTCTCTACTTCCTATGGCAGCATTTACTTTTGCCTGCTGGTACTTCGACATGGGGATAAATCTGTAGCTACTCTTACTTAGGTAGTACTTGACTTCTTTATCCTTATGGTATGATCCTGCTTTCTTCACGTTCTTTACATCAGTAAACTTTCTAACCTCCGCCAAATCATAGTCGTCATCCACAAATACACCCGTTGCGCAATTTGCTTTTTCTGCCTCGTTTACAATACTTGGAAGACTTACTTGACTTGCATCGTAGCTTACTTTTACTACCTCTCTACCGTGCATAAAGCCAGCTTCAGTAGATAATACACCGTCTATCTTAGAGATTTCTTTTTCTCCAGTCCAGAAGCAAAACATAGAAAGATTTGCTTCTTTGATATTGTCTTGACCTTGCGCCTCAGCGAGTCTCATAGTCAGATACTTTGGTGCATCACCTTGAGTTTTCTCTATACCAGCGATTACCGTAGATAGTAGATCTTCAGGACTCCATCTATTAGCCATTCGCTGTACGATGTCTTTCCCTTTTGAATTCACTACACGGACCACAGGATTGTTCCAAGATGGCTCGTTAAATTGCTTCAATATTCTTGCGTCTTCACCTTTCTTGTTGTTGTGGATAGCAAGCGCTACAAAATTGTCTTCGATAGCTTCTACGAGAAATGGATCAGAGAGTGGTCCAAATCCAAATCGGCTACAAGTGCTACAACCAGGTACTTCTTGAAATAAAATAAAAATAGGCTTTTTGGTCTTTTCAGATAGGGCAACAGCCTCATCGTAGTTTCTTAACCAGTTGATTTTCCCTAATTCTACAGGGTTTGAGGTTGGTCTTGCCTCAATTTGTTGGGCTGAAAGCGGTGTTAATATAAACAGCGCACTGATTGCTAAAAAAGCAGAAGCTATGAATTTCATAATTATTTTCTTTTATTTATGGTTATGAAATGTATCAGATGCTATTTAATATTTTAGAAGCCGAATCAAATATTTGCGACCAACGTAGATATTATATAGTATCTATCAATTTTACCTTTGTATAACGCCGCAGGTATTCAATTAGATGTTAAAATATCATCTCATTTGGTCTTCTGCCTTACTCTGTATGAATAAAAAAATAAAACCAAATCTTTTTAACAAAACCTTAGCATGGTCGGTGCATATTTTTACCGCATCGGGCTTATTAGCAGGTTTTATGGCCTTACTAGCGATGCATACCATGGATGTGCGCCAAGCTATGTTTTGGTTGATCCTGGCCTTTATTATTGACGGAATAGACGGCACCTTCGCTCGCATGGCTCGTGTATCCGAGGTTTTACCCGATATGGACGGCAAGACGATTGATTATGTGGTGGACTTTTTCAACTTTGCCATTGTGCCAGCCTATATTTTTTATCAGTCTGATTTAGTCTTCGACTCCTGGCGTTTGCCATTGACTTGCCTTATCCTTTTGGTCTCCGCCATCTATTATGGCAAAACGGGCATGGTCAGTGATGACAAATATTTTATTGGTTTCCCCGTGCTATGGAATATTGTGGTCTACTTTCTGATTTTTGTATTCGACTGGTCAGCTTGGCTCAATGCATTTACCATCATATTTTTTGCAGTGGCTCATTTTGTACCCCTCAAATATATTTACCCATCTCAAGCCCAGCGATGGCAGTTGGCATCTTCCATCATTGCCGCCCTATTTTTTATCCTGATGTGCGTGACAGTGTATTTGTTTCCAGAGCGAAATATTTGGCTCTCTGGACTCTCCGTAGCTGGATGGTTCTATTTTGCAGCCCTCACCTTTTTAGAGCAGTGGGGTCCTCCAAAGAAAAATTAAGTTTTGGCGCTGCCCATTGACGATTCGCAAAAAAGCGAATGTCAAGGTCGGGTCATCCGCTTTACGCCTAGCCTGCTGAGGCTGTGGTCTATAGTCGCCATTAGTCTCTATCGAGCCGTCATGACTCCTTAGCCCACTAGCCTGATCAGGCTACTTGTGCTCGCTACTACCCCTCAGCGAAAAAGAATAAAAATATTGGTTTGGACTTCCTCACTATAGCGTACATTAAGATAGATTAAGCTGCACAAATATACTTTGATTTCAAGATAAATGCATCAATTGGAGCAAGACCATTTAA
>JALZVN010000293.1 GCA_023299965.1 Saprospiraceae bacterium
GAAGAAGCTCCTGCCCCTCCTCCAGCTGAAGAAGCAAAAGTAGAGGCACCTGCTCCAGTTGAAGAACCTAAAGCTGAGGAAAAGAAAGCAGAAGCACCTGTTGCACCTGCTGCTGAACCTAAAGCTGAAGCACCTGCTGGCAAAATGGATGATTATAAGAAGATTGAAGGAGTCGGTCCTAAAATTGCAGAATTGTTACACAATGCTGGTTTAGCTAGCTTTGGTGATCTTGCTGGCGCTTCTATTGATAAACTTAAAGGTATCTTAGCTGATGCTGGAAGTAGATATACAATGCACAACCCAGATACTTGGCCACAACAAGCTAAATTAGCCGCTGATGGTAAGTGGGATGAGCTAAAAACACTGCAGGATGCGCTTGACGGAGGTAAAGTTGTCAAAGCGGGTTCTGAAGAGGAATAAAAAAAGTACTTATAAACGAATATTTTACCTTATATTTATCGTATAATATTTTACAAACCTAGTAAGGCCTATATGGTGTTACTAGGTTTGCCTTTATTAAAACTATTATGATGAAAGACCTAGAATTAGAATATAGAAACGAAATTCAAACCATTCTTAATGACCTCATTACTTCTGATGAACATGCGGCATACCTCGAAACTGAAGAAGATGAGCAATATCAAGTATTAAGAACGGCTTTTGAGCCCCGTATCGAAGAGTTGCACCGTAAGGTTTCTATCGAGTCTCCTATGCAGATTGTTGCTTTGGAGCAGGCGCTTTTACATGAAGATCTAGAAGGTTTATACTTATCAAAACTACTCGGATACTCAGTATTAAGAGGCGAACTAGACGAAAAGCTAAAATACCTGCGACCTCAAGATCACTTCAAAGATATCCTATTGGCAATATGCAACTCTGCTAACTTTGATCATATCAAGGCTAGAATAGGTCAAATTGTACAAACTGGCTTTGCACTAAGTAGTGATATTTGGATCACTAACCTGATCAATGCTAATACGAACAAGAAAGTAAAGTATTTCTTGCAGAGCATGAAGCTTCCAGAACTTCGTGTTGAATCGAAGCGAAAGCATGCTTTATCAAGATTCAAAAGACAGTTTAAAGACAATGTCTTTTACTATGCTGAAATCCCTCAAAAGAAAGAAGAACTAAGTAAGCTATATCCTGAGTTTAGAAACTTTGTGGAGATCAGAGTTAAGCTAAATAAAGTTAATGATGACCTTAAGAAGCAAATAATCCAATTTTTGGAGAATACCGATTTTCATGGGACTATGGAGCATACTACCATATTAGGCTTGGCTAGTGCGTTCCTTGAGGTGGATGACAGTGAAAAGAAAACCTTAACAAGTCTCTATTCTTCTCTTAGAAATTCTAATCCTAGTTTTTCTGATATGCACCTTGATTTCATCTTGGCAATGCGCAACAGAGATATTGATCTTGATAACAAGGCGGATAACAATATATCAAGCATGATCGACAAGTCTATTGAAGATGATGTTTCTGACTATTACAAGTTGATGGATATCGTTCATGGTAAAGGCTATGTTCACAGAGATGCAGTAGATGCTGTACGCACGTTCTACAATGCACATGAGGGGCTATCAAAAATTAATACTTGCGTAAGAAGCGTTATTTATGCTTACTTCAAAAGAGTAATTGTGCATTTGACCGAATCTGAATATGTAATGTTTATGGAGCTGCTAGGTGCAACGCCAGCGAGTGCCGCTACTGAAACAGTTGAAGAAGAAGTGGATGATTCACCAGCAAGAAACCTAGCCATTCCAGTATATATGGAGATTTTCTCCAATCAACAGTTCAACCAGAATATCAAGGACTTGAGTATGATATATGTGCGTAAATTACTGCGTTTTCATACGGATAAGAGAGGGAAAGATTACCAAGATATCAAGAAATTTGTATCAGCGACGTTTATCGATCTGTCGTTCCTAAATAGCAAACAAGCTGTTGAACTCTTTAAATCAAAGCGTAAAAAGAAAGTTGCTGCTAGATAAATAGTGAAGCGTACAATCATATTGAATAGCACTAAGGAGAGCGGATTTGACGAGCGTCAAATCCGCTCTCTCTATTTATGCAAATGATTTGCTCCGCTCTACTCGTAGGATAAAAGAATCATTTAATAGAAAAAATCATAGGTATTAGTGGCCTAATTATTAATTTGTAGAGGAAGGTAAACTACATCTAAAACATGGTTAAAGACATAATATTGGGAATATCGGGGTATTTGAAGCATATTCCTTTAATATCTAAACTTGGATTATGGAGATTCATCTTTATCCCAATGCTGATCGGCATTCTATTGATGGTACTGATAGGAAGCTCTGCCTACGGCCTGAGTGACAATCTCGGAAACTGGTTAACAGCTTGGTATCCATGGGATTGGGGCTCCGGTTTGATAAACACATTCGCTTCTTGGATAGCTGGTGCTATTATCTTTGTAGCTGGTCTGATTGGGGCTAAATACCTAGTAATAATCTTTGCCTCCCCTTTTATGAGTCCAATGTCTCAAAAAATTGAAGATGCCCATCCCAAATCTATCACATTATCATCCAACCCATCTACAGCCCTTGGAGGGATACTTAGAGGCTTGCGAATCGCTGGAAGCAATATTTTCAAAGAGCTCCTTTTGAGTGCAATATTGCTGCTAATAGGGTTTATAATTCCACTTTTAAGCCCTTTTACCACTGTTTTAATTTTTTTATTACAAGCATATTACGCTGGTGGAGGCAATATGGATTTTACTTTGGAGCGTTATTACGGAGTAAAAGAAAGCAAAAGGTTTGTAAAAGCTAACCGAGGCCTCGCTATCGGCAATGGGATTGTGTTTATGGCAATGTTAATGCTCGGTTTTGGGTTCTTATTTGCCCCTTCTCTAGGCACTCTAGCAGTCACTTCTGAAGTGATAGATCGAATCGAGCAATAAAATCTATCATTTCTTAAAATTTCTAAGGTCCGTACAACCTAAGCTAGCCATAGAGGTACTTTACATTAAATAATCGTTATAAATTGGATCAAACGATGACATTTACAATAAGTGATACTGAATCTGCCTTAGTTGATGCTTGTCTCAATAATGAGAGCTTGGCGCAAAAAGCATTATATGATAGGTATAAGGACGCGATGTACACCGTTGCATATCGTATCACCAATGATTTTGAGCTAGCGCAAGATGTACTCCAAGATGCCTTCATACAAATATTCAAGAGCTTAAAGAACTTTAGAAAGGAATCCACCATTGGAGCCTGGATAAAAATTATCGTGGTTAGAACAGCTTTAAAAGCCATAAAAAAGCAACCTCATTTCTCCCCTATCGAGGATTATATCATAGGAAATGCGAATCAATATATAGATTGGGGCAATCACTTAGATAGTGAATATTTGGAGAAAACAATTCAGTCCTTACCTGAAGGGTATAGAGCGGTCTTTGTTTTGATCGAAGTAGAAGGATATGCTCACCGAGAAGTAGCTGAACTACTAGGTATTTCAGAAGGAACTTCTAAGTCTCAGTTGTTCCACGCAAAGAAAAAATTACGCGCAATGCTTGAAAAAATGAAGTGAGAAAAATGGAAGAGAAGAATAAAAATAGCCTAAAGAAAGCCATTGATGGCTTACCTAAGTACTCTCCAAAAGATAGTTTGTGGGATGACCTCTCGAATAAGATGAATATTCAAGAGGGAGAAAAAGCACTGCATGATGCTATAAACAAATTACCTACACACAAAGCTCCTGATCAGATTTGGAACAATATAGAAGTTCAACTTCCTCGTACCTCAAGACGCATTTGGCTCAGAACATTTCTTGCAGCTGCCAGTATTGCAGTATTAGTTGCTTTGTTTTCGATCAATGCAGGTCCATCATTTGGTCCAGCAGTTGTAAAAGTATCCAACTCTGAACTACCCGTATTAAAAGCAGAGCTGGTCAATCTTGATCAATTTAATAATGCCCAAAGAGATAGTGCTTTTAAAACTATAGTTAGAGCGCAAAAAAAGAGTAGCGATATGGCTAAGGCGATTTTAGCAGAAATCGAGCTATTGGACAAAAGCAAAGAACGCCTACAAAGCAGATTAAGTAAGTTTGAAGCTAATCCCGATTTGCAGAACAAACTCAACAGAGTAAAGAATGAATCCATTGAATTGCAAAAAGAATACTTAGCGAATATTTAATAAAATGAAATTGAATAGAGTAATATTATATCCTTTGATGAGATTGGCATTAAGCTTTTCTTTGTGTCTAAATATCTGTCTATCTGCGATGGCACAAACAATCAATTTGCAAGTAGTAAGCAAAGAGATCACCAAGGAAATGAAATACTCTGAAGGGCAAATCCTTTCAGTACAAGGTGAAAAGTCTGAAGTAAACATCATGACTTGGGATAACAACTATATCCACATAGAATTGAAGTTAACTGCACAGCATCCAGAAAGGAGCATAGCGGAAAAGGATTTAGATAAATTTGTTTTTGCATTTGATAATAAAGCGGATACTGTTTTTATTAATAATCATATCATTGAAAAGGAAGAAACTTTAAGATCTGGTCTGCAAGCCTATTACGAAATAAAAATCCCACAATCTTGTAGAGTTAAGTTAGAGAATTATTTCGGTACTGCAGAATTGACAGATTTAAGCCAAGGAGTGGATATCAATTCTGAATTTTGTAATCTAAAACTCAAAAATGTATTAGGCACAGTCAATGTAGACACCTATTTTGGTGATCTGATTGGTGTAATGATAGATGGCAAAGTTGATATCAAAGCGAATAGATCAAACGTTACTCTAAGTGAAATTGCTGGTACATATAATATCGATGCCTATCAGGGAGTCATTAAAGTATTTGCAAATGAGTCGTTACTAGATGGCATGAATATAAATGCTATCAAGTCAGATGTGTTTTACTACGATTCTGATTTGAATGGATATAAATTTGATTTAACTTATCAAAATGGCAATGTTGAGCTACCAGATCATCTCGTCGCAAACTATACCAAAGAAGATAAAATAAACAGAATCAACGTCACTCCACAAGCTGAATTAATAGGTGTGCATGTGGCTATCAATGTAATATCGGGAGATATTATGTTGGGAAGTCGGTAAACAAATTTACCAATGCTAGTAACCAATAAAGAATTGAAGATTAAGTCAATTCTTAGTCAAAGGGACTGAACAGTGATTATTGCTTGATAATCTACGCTAAAGAACATCTTTAAATCAGCCCTCAATAAACTTATACCCTACACCACGCACAGAAAGAAAGTGCTCAGGTTCTTTTGGATTTTTCTCGAAATATTTTCTAAAGGACAAAATAAAATTATCAATAGTTCTAGTTGAGGGATAGACATCATATCCCCACACAGACTGCAAAATCTGTTGTCTTGAGACCACCTCTCCTTTTCTATCAATCAACAACTTTAACAGCATTGCTTCTTTTTTGGTAAGGCTAAAATCTCCTTTGTTTCCTTTGGCTTCAAAAGTTACAAAGTTGACGTAGTTTTCTCCAAATTTAGCAGATTCTATTTTCTCTTTTTCTTGAGGATTGGCTCTTCTGATAAGCTTTTCAATTCTCAATAGGAGTTCCTCAAGGTTGAATGGTTTAGTCAAATAATCATCTGCACCTTTTTTCAAACCAGCAAGTTTATCCGATTGAGCATCTTTTGCTGTGAGCATCAAAATGGGTATGTGGACATCTATCAATCGAATCTGCTCACATACTTGAAAGCCATCGACCTCTGGAAGCATAACGTCCAAAAGGATTAAATCAAAATGCTCTTGATTGTACGTCTTAACTACTTCTTTACCATTGTCCAAAGCGACGACTTCATAATTTTCAATTTCGAGATTTAGTTTGATTAAGTCCCTAATGCTTGCTTCGTCTTCTACTAATAATATTCGCTTACTCATTCTGTGATGTATTCTTTTGGTGAATGATTAGGTAAAAATATATCTATAATAGTTCCTTTCGGACTATTGTCTAAAACTTTTATTTCGCCTTTGCTAGTGGTTACTATTTGTTTCACTATGAATAAACCCAAACCAGTGCCCTTTGTTTTACGAGTCTCTTCATCTCCGATACGATAAAAACGATTAAATACCTTTTTCTTATTTTTATCATCTATTCCAACGCCTTGGTCTCCTACTTCTAGGCGGATTCCATCTTGTAGTTTATATAGCTTAATATCTATCTGTGCTGGACCAAAGGAATACTTCTTGGCATTTTCAATCAAATTTACCACTACTAGGGTCAAACCAAACTTATCTGCAATGATATCCAACTTAGATTCTTGAGGTTGAAATTGTAGCTGGCTTTCAGGGTATTTGAGTGCTAACCGTTTTTGGAGCCCTCCAATAAGTTCCACCAGGTCAAATTTTTCGTAAACAGGCTTATAGGCTGTTTCTAATTTTGAGGCTAATAGGAGATTATCTACTAATTCATTAAGCCGTTCTGTCTCTAGTAAGGCATTACTTGCTAATTTCAGTGTTTTTTCTCGATCCAGATCTCGCTTAATAAAGGTTTCTAGAGTCAACTTGATAGAAGATAAAGGAGACTTCAATTCATGAGATATGGATAGTAAGAAATTTCGGCTCTGCCTAGTAGTCTCTATGATCCGATTGTATCCTCTATTGATAAGCCATATCCCGATTACTATACTTAGGACAAAGATGATCGCTTCTCCTAGAATCATCCATTCTTGGCGTTTATATTTATCGCTAAGTTGTATATACTCCGGTGTAGTGTATAATTCTTGCTTATTCTGTATTTTCTTCTCTACAAACATCACCAACTCCATGAAATCTCTTTTGGAATTGAAGGCGTCTTGATTTTTTAGAAATAGCAATTTAGTCCACCATGCAAAGGCAACCAGCATGTATGCAATGACTAGATAGGTTAATATGCGTAGATAAATCTTATTATCCATAGTTATTACTAAATCGGTATTATACTCTTTGTAGCTACAAAAGTAATACATAATAAGGATACAAACTTATAAACGCTAGAATACCCTTGTGGCTGTCTTTATGTGTATCGATTCTAAACAAAGTTTAGATACATAAATTCACATAAGATTTACTTAAAATAAATTTGAAGAGAAAAATAAAATGGACTAGCGCTGCGGAGAGGTAGCTGAAACCGATTTTTTCATCGGTGGAAGATAGTCCGTGCTTGGAAGGTTTGGATACGGCTTTTTCGGCGTATAGTAAGGACCGAGCTGAATAGCGAGTCTCAAAGCATAGCGACCCATCAGTATCTATTCTTTAAATAGATACTGATGGGTAGGCCCCAAATAGCCACTATGCATATATAATAGACCTTAGTCCACTTTAATTAATTTCTTGGTCAATTGTCCTGTCTCATTAAAGAGGCGAACATAATATGTCCCGGATGGCTGATTGCTCAAATCAAGCTTTTCGTTGATATTTGCACCATTATAAGCATTCAATAGAATATTTTGACCTAAGATATCATACACTGCTACATTAACAGTAGCGGGTTGGCTTAAGGCAATATCCAAAAAGAATTGTCCATTCGTTGGATTAGGACTTAAGTTGAATGATGAAATAATATCTAAATTATCTAAAGTCGCCGTAGTACCATCTAATTGTACTTCTATCAGTTCCGTACATAAATTATCATCTGTAATAGTCACTGTATAGTTTCCAATAGCCAATCCTAAATTTAAGAAATTGTTACCTCCATCACTCCAATCATATTGATATGGTGGTGTTCCTCCACTGGCATTAACAGTAACATCAAATAAATCAGAAGTTGCCCCTTGTTCAACGTCAAAACTTGCTACTAGATTAGTAGGTGAAATTATAGTTCTGCTTAGTACAAACTGACATCCATTACCATCTGTAATTTGTAGTGTATACTCTCCTCCTGGAATATTTACTCTATTACGAGTCTGTATCCCATCATTCCACAGGTAAGTGTAAGGTTCTACCCCGTTTGAAATATTAACGACAATCGCACCGTCTTCCGTATCTGCGCAAGAAGCGTTATCAGTTGCTACTTCAAATTCTAAAGGAACAAAATCGCTAACAACATCAACTGAACCATTTGTAACACATCCACTGGCATCTTCTACCTCATATGTGTAAGTTCCTGTTTCTAGGTTAGAGATAAAAGTGGACGATGCACCAGTACTCCATAGTATATCATACGGCTCCGCACCTCCAGATATAACGAGCTCAGCAATAGCTAATGCTCCGCATGTCCCATCGAATCCTAGTGAATTTGCTACAAGTTCTGCAGGCTGAGGAAGATTTATTTGATCTATAAATATACATCCTGCATCATCCGTAATCGTAACTGCATAAGTAGACGCAATCAAACCTGAGAAAGACGGTAAACTAGTCGCAATATCATATGGTCCGGTACCTCCTGAAGGCTCTACTACTATACTACCATCTGCCCCGCCGAAGCATGAAACTGGAGTAATCAAGTAATCAGCAGAAAGGCTTTCACAATTGGCCATCGTTCCATCAGAACCTACCATAATCGATTGTTCAGATACACATCCATTGTCATCCGTAACCGTAACAGTATATGTCCCCGGAGTTAATGCGCTTACCTCAGTAACATTGCCAAAGGCAACACTCCAATCTATTTCGTATGGTTCAGATCCTCCATCGATACCAATCGTTATACTTCCATCTGCAGCAATATCATCAGATGTATTATTTACTTCTAATACATTAATAATAAGCTCTTCTGGCTCCGTAACGGCACCTTGTAAAACTATTTCACAATCATTAGCATCAGTAACGGTAATAATGAAGTCTCCCACACCTACGTTACCTTGAGTAGCACCCAATGAAGTACCAATACTGTAATCATAGAAATATGTACCAGATCCACCTTGAGCATCCACTGTAATAACACCATCTTCCTCGCCAAAGCAAGAAACATTTTGTACTTCAAAAGTAGCTGAAAAGCCATCACAAATATCGTCCATAACTCCAACAACAACCGACGCAGTCGTAAAGCAACCACTTGCATCCGTCGCTGTAACTGTATATTCTCCTGGTGCTAAATCTGAAATATCGGAACCTGATTCTTCATTTGACCACTCGTATGTGAAAGGAGTTGTACCTCCAAAGGCAATTGCATTTGCTGTACCATCATTTGTTGTTGCATTTGTTGCATCTGTCGCGCTTGCAAATAAATCAATCTCAGCTGGTTCATCAACAATAAAATTGATGATCGCTTGGCAACCATTTGCGTCTGTAATAGTAACCGCTCCAGGTCCGGCACAAGTCTCAATAGAGAATCCTTGTTGTCCATCAGACCAAGCAAAATCAAATGGCGCTTGACCACCCATAGTAATCAAATCAACTGTACCATCACAAGCACCAAAACAAGAAGCATCCGTTACCGATTCTTCTACTGTAAATTCGGCACATATGTCTAAGAAAGGAGCCACCTCTATACAATCTACAGCACTACATGAACCAGATCCAACTGTAACGCAGTATTCGCCTGCGGCAAGTCCTGAGGCAGTAGCTGTAGTCTGACCAGCACCATCATTCCATATATATGTATATTCCTCATTGCTATCTCCTCCTGAAGCTACAACTGAAGCTGTTCCATCTTGACCTCCCATAGCTGTAACGTTAGTTGCAGATAATGCAATTGTCAATTCTGAATCTGGTCCAGTAATTTCCGCCTCGTCAACATATTCACAGTTATTGGCGTCCGTAACGGTAACTGCATAAGTACCTGTTGGCAGGTTTGACTGTACGCGAGTACCAGGTAATCCACCTGACCATGCATAGGTGATCGGCTCAGCGCCAGATAGAATATTTACAATCAGTTCTCCATCCTCGTCTCCAAAACACGTAACATTTCTACTCAATACTAATTCTGCTTCGAATCCTGAGCAGTCTAATATAGCATCTTCAATAGTAATACAGGCTTCATCTTCACATCCATTCGCATCAAAAAGTACTACGCAGTATTCACCTGGTCCAACTGGTCCAAATTCTAATCCATCTGTATTTTCTTCCCATATAGCACCATAGCTACCGACTCCACCTGATCCAACTGCCGTAAGTATAGCATCCGCTGCACCTGGGCTAGAAATAGGTTGTACTTCAATTTCTACTTCTACAGGAGATGGTGAAATTATTATTGCTGTTGATGTTGTTACACACCCTACAGCATCCGTAACAGTTACAGAATATTCACCAGGCAATAGATTTTGCTGTATATCCGTATCTGGTAAAGAAGGATCGCTCCAAGTAAACATAAATGGTTCTTCACCATTGATAACACTCACTTCGATAGCTCCATTATTAAAGCCGCTACATGAAACTTCTTCTATAGAAAGTTCAATACCAAATGATCCACAATTTGGAATCGCACCTCCAGCTACTTCTATGCAAGTCTCTTTACTACAATTATTACTATCAGTAGCGATGACACAGTAGGTCCCAGGTCCTAGATTTGAAATAATAGGAGTGACAGCGGTAAAATCACCTGGTCCGGACCACGCAAATGTAATCTCTCCGGCACCTCCAATTGCTTCTGCTTCTGCAGATCCATCCATCGCTCCAACAATGCTTACATTACTGCTAGAGGCTGAAATTTCTATACCCATATCTGGTTGCTCAATCGTAAATGAATTTACTACAATACAATTATTACTATCGGTAATTGTCAATTCATAATCTCCAGCTTCCAGATCAGAAACAGATTCTGTATCAGCCATGTTTGACCAAGCAAAGGTGTAAGGTTCTACGCCACCAGTTGCTGCAGCTATTGCAATACCTGTTGCTTCACCACGACATAGAACGTCTTCAGAGCCGAACTCGACTATAGCCAATTCAGTAGGTTCGGAAATCATAACTGATGTTACAGTTTCGCATTCGTTTGCATCCGTAATGGTTACAAATGATTCACCTGAAGGTAAATTAACTGCCGTCTCTCCGGTCTCATTATTTGACCATAGATAATTATATGGAGGTGTACCTCCTAAAGTAATTGCCATTGCTGATCCATTCTCTTCGCCAAAACAAAGGACATTATTCAATAAGGCTAATTCTACATTATCATTTGTAAAGCCTGCACACTGATCTGCTCCTGCTCCAACCGTGAAGCAAGCTTGAGCAGTACACTGTGTTTCATCCACTACATCTAGACAATAATCTGCAGGTCCTAGTGATTCAATATTTGGAGTGCCTGCAGTAAAACTAGGAGGTCCTGACCAAGAGAACGTAATTGTTCCTACTCCTCCTGACACCATAGACTCTACAAAACCATCCATCTCCCCAAGAGCAGATTCATTCATTCCAGAAAGAGTAACTATAAATTCTTCTGGTTGTGCGATACTTGTAATAGCAGTTGTAGGACAACCTTCTGCATCCATCGCCATTAATGTATATTCTCCAGGAGGTACATCAGTCACCTCAAGAGTAGTAAAATTCCCTGGTGTCCACAAGTAAGAATATGGCTCAACACCACCACTTACAACCCCACCAAGTGTTCCATCCTCTTGCCCAAAGCAAGTCACGTTAGTTCCTACTACTTCAAGCGTCATCTCTGGGCAGATCTTTCCTTCAACTGAAGCTCCTTTTACAGTCGTACAGTTGTTAGCATCCGTCACGGTCACTAAGAAGATTCCTCCTCCAAGACCTGTAATAATATCTGTATCCAGAGCACCGTTTGACCATTCATACTGATAAGGTGGAGTACCACCAAATACAGTGGTCGATGCAGAACCATCTAAAGCCCCTGGAGTTGTTTCATCAGAAGTAGATAACAACATATCTAATAAAGCAGGTTGCTCTACAATAGCTTCATAAACTACACGACATCCAGCTTGATCACTCACGGTAATATCATAAATACCTGCAGCAAGATTTCCTTGCGAATCTACATTTGGTCCTACTGGCCATCCAAATACATAAGGAGGTGTACCGCCTGTAGCAGAAAGAGAAACCATACCATCCGTTTGTTCAAAACAAGATACTGGCTGAATAGTGGCCTGGACTTCAAGTGTACAATTTAGGTTTTCAATCACGAATGTCTCCACTAATTCACAATCGTTATTGATATCATTAATTGTTACCATATAAGTTCCGGCTGGTAAATCTTCAATATCTTCAGTAACTTCTCCATTTGACCACAAGTAACTGTAATCAGAGTCATCGTCAACAGTATTCAAGGTAATAGATCCATCATTGCTTCCAATATTTGATTCATCCTGTAATACTGGACTTATTGCAGGTAGTGTTGCTGGGAATATTTCAAAGTAGAATTCTTCAAAACAATCTGGCACACCAGAATCTGTAATTCGAATAAAAAATTCTCCTTCTGTCAAATTATCATTCGTTGGAGAATTAAATAAGAGACCACCTGTTTGAGGAGGACCTCCTTTAGACCAAAATATAGTGGTATTTCCTTGAGTATTCGTTACAACTACTTCACCTGATCCAATGCCATTACCACCACAAGTTGGCTGCGTGATCACAACACTTACTTCTAGTTCACATTCAAATCCTACAACTTCAACACAATCGGACTGTATACAGCCATTACCATCTGTAACAGTCACACAGTATACGCCTGGTTGTAATCCGGTTAAAAATGATTCTTGAAATTGGTTAGCATCATCCCAAATAAATGAGTACGGCGCTGTACCTCCGTCAGCTGTTGCAATAGCAGAACCATTATTAGCTCCAGCAAAAGAAATATCGTTGCCTATCACAAAAAGCTCTAACACATCAGGTCCTCCTATAGAAACTTCCTGAATATGTTCACAGTCAAACTCTGTGTCTACTACAGTTACAGAATAAGTGCCTGCACATAAATTTTCTAGAGATTCTCCTGTTTGTCCATTTACGTTATTACTCCATGTTATGACTGGATTCTGTACAAAACCATTTAATATCAAATCAATGTACCCCTCACAAGCATCACCACAAACCAAGTCACCTGAGTTGATTTGAAGACTTGATGCGCAACCATCTGTCAGGTTGATATTATCTAGGTAGAGGTTATTACCTCCGTCCCCTATGTTTATTATTTGGATTACCAAACGAGAAGCTCCAGCAAATTCGAATAATTCAATCACTTCGTTACTCCATTGATCTGGACTAGGTACGAACTCGGTTCCTGTATTGACACTTACCGTAGCAAGATCTGCTCCTTCCTCTCTGTAGACTGTCGTAAAGTTCTGTCCACAATCATCTGACACTCTAATTTCTAAAGCATCATCTCCATCTATCAATATGCTGCTTCTATATGCTAAATCAAATGCCAATCGCGGATTTTCGATTTCTGAGAAATCTATAACTGGAAATTCAATAATATCAATAGCACCGTTTCCATCAGGATCATTAAAGTTTCTAAAAACTAGGGCGTTTTCACCTACTCCGTACGCAGATACTGATTCACTTAATTCCCATTCTCTAAAGTTATTTCCTACATCGATAGAATTTAGATTTGTTGAAGTAGGAAGATCCGTTTCGTCTTCAAAATCTTCAAATATATTTGGATCAAATACTTCTGGAGTATTTAAACTAATGGCTCTCTCATCGTTAAAACCATTTTCATCTTGTTCGCCGTTTGGATTAGTAGTCCAAGAAGTAAATTCAAAACTAAAATCTGGAGATGTAAAAGGTGCTAAAGTAACTTCCTCCGTTTCTCCTTTTTCTAAATTTCCTGTCCAATTAAAAGCCACTGAACCAGGAGTTCCAGAAATCTTATATCTAATAGTACATGAAGTAAGCGGGGTGTCCCCTACTCCATTGACAAGTAATACCACTGGTATAATTTCTTCTGCACTACAAAATTCTCCATTCACTGGACTGATAATAGTCTGAATACCCGCATCATGCTCTAGCACGATAGGAGGTCCACCACCACCTGTAGTAGGTCCACCACCACCTGTAGGTGCACCTGCTGTACAAGCAGTTGCAACAGTTTGCGCATTAGTCACCAAGCCATTTCTACTTGCCCATTGAGACGAAGTACCCAAAGCAATCGCTCTCATGACATCAGCTTGACCAGTAGTAAAAGTCAGTGCACAAGCATCTGGTGAGTAATCCATGTAATTAATATACATATGTTCTTCACCACAAGTCATCGGTCCAGTAGGCCAAGTCGTACCGTTACATGACATCCGTTGAACGCTATTTGTATTTTCCCCTTGTATTGGCGTATCTGTAATACCATCATCATTATTACATCCTCCACTGTTGCCCCATACGTGAGGAAGACCAAAACTGTGACCTACTTCATGCGTCAAAGTCTTACCCCCTTTTCCTGTAAATCTATAATCTTGAACACAACCATCAAGTACTCCACCAGGTGTACCTGGGAAAGGGAAATATGCCCATCCTACCACTCCACCTTGAGCTGAGGTACCTGGTATAGGAAGAATCCAAACATTGTAGTAATCTAACGTTGGCCATCCAGTCTGCGGCTTTATGGTTTGTCTAATAAAGTCTCTATCTGGCACACTTTGGTATTCATGTCTTACAATTCCTGATGTTGGTTGTCCTGAAGGGTCAACTTCGGCCAAACAAAATCTTAATTCTGGATTACCCTTTATAGCATCCCACCTTGGAGGCACATTTGGCCAACCTGAATTGGTAGCTGACAAATCTTCATTAAGGGTCTCTAGCTGATCGATAATAGTCTGATCAGTAAGATTTTGCCCTTGTCCGATAGATTCTCCTGATTTATGTATGATGTGGAAGACAATTGGCATATTGATTATTGTCGCTTGCCTATTACCTGCATTCTTTTCTCTAAACTCTCTACCTTGGCGTTGGAGTTCAGGAAGTATAACATTCGTATAATGCTCTAATTTTTTATCGTAGTCTGGATCTGCCTTTTTCATGACATCAATACTGTGATCATGACCACAAGCGTGAAATTGTCCAGGCTGCTCAGGTATCTGTCCTTCGTGAGAATTTATAGCCTGCGCTGGTATCTGAGTGACTTCTTCTTTAAGGGTGTCCACAGTCGTTGTCAATATTTTCTCTTGCTCTAAATGAGCAGCAGAAAAATCAATCTGGTCAACAGCGCTTCCATTGAATGCAACACCGATAGCAAGTGCTACATATTTAATTAGATGGATCATACGAAATATGTGTTTTTAGTTTTTAATGATTAAGCAAACCACGGCGTAGCCAAGTATAATTATGGGTGTGGTTCGTTCTGATTGTAATCGAAATTAGATCTGGAAGTCTAAAATCTTCGTATATAAATTAATCTCTCTATGACTGGAGGATTAGTCACTCTTAAAGATAGGAAGAAGTCAAGAAAATTGGCCTAAATTGACGGTCTTATTAAATAAAAAAGGAGTAAATATGACCTTAAAAGTCCATTTTTAGACGTAAATTAAGTCTTCTAGAAGTCAAAAAGTTAGGAATGGCGAACTGTGTGTCAAATACAGTTTTTATCCATGTGTTTGATGCGGTATTAGAAACTTGCAGTAAATTGAAAACCTCTAAACTCAACCAAGTACTTTTTGAGAATCTCAAGAAGTGTCCTGGCTTTTGATGGAGCTTCATTTTATCCCATAACTGGAGAGAGAAACCAATGTCTACTCTCTGATATGGAGCGAATCTAAAAGTGTTTCTAAATATTTGATTATCTCCTCTCACACCGAATGGAAAGCCTGAGCCAACATTCAGATTCAGATGCATTTTGAAATTTTCATTACTTTTCAAATAATCTTGGAAGAAAACGGATAAATTAAAAAACTGATCTGTTGGTCTAGGAACGTCATTCACTTCGAATGCTTCTGGCTCTCCAAACTCTCTTTCCATATGCTGCACACCGATGAGTTGTTCTCTAGCGCGTAAAAATGAAAGATTGATCCATGACTCAGCGCCTTTCACGAATTCTCCATTTACTCTAAGGTCAATACCCGCTACATATCCTAGGGCATCATTCTCCCCACTGTATCGAATTCTTACATTATCGAGATCGAAGGAAACCACATCCCAAAGTTGCTTGTAGAAGGCTTCCGCAATAAATCGAAATGGTTTTTCAATTTTACCCAAGTAAAAATCATACGTAATCCCGGCCACAAAATGGGCTGACTTTTGAGCCCTCAGGTTTTCATTGATCGTCCCATCAGGTCTTCGTAATTCTCTGTAGAATGGGGGTTGTACGTATAACCCTGCTGACAACTTGTAAGAAACTTCTCGAAGACTATTCAATGGTTTATACAAAAATTGTGCTCTAGGGGAAACTGTAATTTCATCATTAAGATCCCAATAGTTGGCTCTTAAACCTACGGTCAATTGCAATTCGCGAACATTGTTGATGCGACTAGAAAATGTTTCTTGCGCAAAGGCAGAAAAACGATTAGAGCTTAACGTATTTTCTGTTTTTAATACTTCACTTAAAAGCACTCTATTTGGATCTACGGGTAAGGAAAATCCTGCAGAATCAATTCTTTCCCATTCGTTGATTTCGTCAACAATATTTTCATTTTGATACTTTACACCCCATTGTACGAAGTGATTGACATCGCTAGCATCATCTGTTTCTTGTTTTATTTCTATTCCTCCTTTATGCTCTGCGTTGAACACATTTAGAAACAAATAATTTCTAACGAACTGATGTTGAGTACCTTCTCCAAGCAGATTAACTACCTCACCCGCGTTGTCAGCTCCTAAACTTGTTTCAATTTCTCCCAATTGATAGAAACCAATAATGTCTATGGACTCCACTTCGCTAGAGCGAAAATTGCTCGTTAAGAATTTGAGATAAATGGGATTTTTCTCCCGTTCGGGAATATAGGTTAGGGAGAGCCCTCCCATCCCATTGGTAAATTCATCTTGCTCCTCTCCTTCAAATTCTGTGGTCAACTCTACTCCAAAGTTTATGACCCCTAAGGCAGTTGTTCTCGACTCAGGAATGAAATTGAATATACTTTGATTGAAATTTCCAATTGCCGCTAGCTGTAGATTTCTAGTCAAGTCAAATGTGAAATACCCTTGAATATCTGCGAAGTTTGGGGTGTACTCCCCTTGTGTATCTAAGGTACCTAATAGGTATCTTGTGGTTTTGTATCTCGCCCCTACCAAATACCTAAACTTTCGAAAGGTACTATCTAGATTTGCAGATCCTTCTATATGCGCAGAACCTCCAAGCAAACTTCCTCCCACACTGGCTGCTAAGGTATCTGGACGCTTATAACTTACATCAAGAACAGAAGATAGCTTATCTCCATATTTGGCTTGAAACCCTCCAGATGAAAAGGTAAGATCCCTAACTAAATCTATGTTAGGAAAAGTAAGACCTTCTTGCTGACCAGAACGAATGAGTTGAGGTCTATATATCTCAAAGTCATTGACATAGACCAAATTTTCATCGTAATTCCCTCCTCTTACTTGATATTGGGAACTTAACTCACCACCAGTTCCGGAGTTCACCCCTAATGCTATACTTGGAAGCACGCTTTCAAGGTTTCCTGTAGTAGATGGTAATTTTTTGAGTTCTGTTACTTCTTCATTGATAGATTCGACTTCTCGAAGTCGAGTTTCGGTCACGACTACTTCTATATCCATAGACTCAGGGGCCATCCCTATGTCGAGATTACGTTTTTCGTTGTTACGAAACTTCTTCATCTCCTTTTCAAAATCCTTATAACCTATTCTATTGACTACAATAGTGTATTTTTTATCAACTGGCACTTGGATTCTAAAATACCCATTGTCATCAGTTTCTACAGCAATGCTCGTTTCTTTGAGAAATACTGTAGCAAAGTCCACCCCGTCTTGGGTATCCGCATCAGTAATCCTACCTCCCAAAAATCCTTCTTGTCCAGATAATTGGAACGTAAAAACAGATACAAACAAAAAAAGTAAAAACCCAAATCTCATATAGATTGAATATAGTATATAATTATGATGAGTAAACGCAGATTTGCCGATAATGGTGCTCAAAGGACAAATCTAGACCATATAGATGTCTTTTCCTATACTTTTAAGCTTTGTAATAGTATCGAGAGGGTCATCTGCCTTAAATACAGCGGATCCAGCTACCAATACATCTGCGCCTGCCTGTAACAGTTTTTCGGCATTTTGGAGACCTACTCCACCGTCGATTTCTATCTTGGTAGGTGCATTTCTAGTCTCTATTAACGCCTTTAATTTTTTCGTCTTAGGCAAGGTATTGTATATGAATTTTTGACCTCCAAAACCAGGATTTACGGACATCAAGCATACCAAATCTAGTTCTTCAATGACATCACTTAGTAAATCTACATTCGTGTGCGGGTTAAGGGCTACTCCAGCCTTCATTCCTAACTCTTTGATTTTCTGAATGGTGCGATGAAGATGAGT
>JALZVN010000294.1 GCA_023299965.1 Saprospiraceae bacterium
GTTTCTGCGCAATCTGGTCTATTGGTCAGTGAATTAATGGCGGATAATAAAAGTGCTATTTTGGATATAGACGGAGATGCCTCAGATTGGATAGAGTTGTACAACACGACTTCTGAGGATCTAGATGTGCAAGGCTACATCCTTTCTGATAAAAACACATCTTGGGTTTTTCCTCCATTAACTATTCGGGCCAATTCATATCTTGTTGTCTTTGCTTCAGATAAAGATAAACTAGAAGGCGGAGAGCCTCATACCAATTTTAAATTAAGTAGGGACGGCGAAGAGATTAATCTGCAAAATACAATTGGACAAACAATTCAGACAATAGCCTATCCTTCCTTAAAGGAAGATGAATCTTATGGTCGCTTATTAGAAGATTTATCTATTTGGCGCTTCTATAATAACGCCACGCCTGGGCAAGAAAATAGACTTATAATTGAACCATCAGATCTATATACTTTAAGTTCTTCTCAAGAAAATGGGTTTTATCCTGATGGATTAACAGTAGACATTTTTGATGCAGATGTTACAGATAGGATTTACTATACCTTAGATGGAAGTTTACCAAATACGAATAGTTTATTGTATAATTCGAATGAGGGAATAAGGATTGAGGAAATGGTAAGTGGAGACATCGCCTCTATCTCCACCTCGGACGAATGGGAAGCGCCAGCATCAGGATTTTCTAAAACTGCTATTTTGAGAGTGGCCGCATATAGTGGGACGCAGAGGGTAAGTAAAGTTCTAAGCCAATCTTTTTGGTTGAATCTAAATCCACATACAATGCCTATCATATCTTTGATAGGAGAGGAGGCTGATTTTTTTGATGATGATAGCGGAATCTATGTCAAAGGGAATAATGAAAACTATTTACTAGAAGGCAAAGAATGGGAGCGACCAATTCAAGCCTCTTTCTTTGATGTTGATGGTGATCTTATTTTGAATCAGACCGCAGGCATACGACTTGGTGGCGCTAGGACTAGGCTGGAGCCGCAGAAGACAATGAGGTTATATGCAAGATCAGACTATGGTGAAAGTCATTTCGAATTTCCTTTTTGGGGAGAAGACTATGGAGGTAGATTCAAACGCATCACGCTGCGTACATTAAATGTAGGTCCGTGGAGTAAAGCCGGTATCATGGATGATCTGATACATCAGATTATAGACGGAGAGGTCAATACAGACTATGTGAGACGAAATTTCGCAGTGGTTTATATCAATGGAGTATACTGGGGTGTTCATTCTATGAGGGAGCATAACAATCAGCATTTTGTAGAGCGGAAATATGGCGTCCCAGAAGATGATGTCGTGGTCGCTAAAGCTACAGTTAACGAGAGGAGCGAAACCAATAATTTTGATTTACTAGTCAATGATATTCTTCTTATGGATTTGAGAGATAGCATAGATTTTCAAGAAGTAGACGCTCGCCTGGATATTGAACAATACACTGACTATATGATTACTAACCTAGCATTTTCTAATAGGGATTGGCCGCACAACAATGTGGAGTATTGGTCTTCTGATTCCTATGATGATAAGCTAAGGTTTATTATCAATGACTTAGATGCTACGATGCTGGTGCATAATGACGAGCGTTTAGACTTGTTCATTGCAGATCAGGCTAAGAGACTGGAAAGGGATAAGTGGGTCAGGGTGCTCATCTTTTTGCAAAAACTACTAGAAGCACCTGAATATCGGAAATACTTCAATCAGAGGATTAACCGATTATTGTATACGACCTTTGCGCCAGATAGAACCTTAGGTATTCTAGCAGATATGCGAGTTAGCTTAGAAGATGAAATGAAAGCACATATCGACCGTTGGCATTTCCCAAATAATATGGGTCAATGGGAAAATGCGATGGATCGATTAAGGGAATTTTTGTTGAGAAGACCACTTTATTTGATAGATAGGTCAAATACTTTATTTGGTTTTCCGATCAGTACTTACCCCAATCCAGTAATCAATGTTATGAGTTTAGAATTTGATGCATGGGAAGCAGGTGAGCTTCGTATGGATCTTTACGATAGCCATGGGCGATTGCTAAGACAGTCTCGCGTAGAGGTCTTAGAGGGGCGGCAAAAGCAGAAAGTTGATATGCAATCTTTCGCTCCAGGGATCTACATACTGAGGGCAAACTACAAGGGGCTACAAGTCAATCAACGGGTAGTGAAGATTGACGAGTAGGATATGAAAGTATGATTTTTAAATGATCGTGGCTTAGGCTTTCTTAGCTACAAAATAGTACTCGGAATTCTCAGCATACATTTTTTTGAATGTATCTATATTAATAGGGCTATTTTTCGCAAGGAAATTTTCTAAGGTATAGATATTCAAGCCGATTTGATTTACGATTAAGTCAAACAGTTGATCTGGAGTAGTACCGTAGTAATCACTCGCTCCAAGACCAAATTCAAAAATCAAAATAGGTTGGCAACGCTTGAAGGTCTCAAGACCTCCTAGAAGTACATCGTACTCTCCACCTTCTACGTCAATTTTTACAAAATCTACTTGCTTATCTGAAGGGATGAGATCATCTAATCTCTTGGTTTCAATGTTGATTTTTTCTATTTCAGGTTTAGCAACATCATATGATCTTTGCTTAAGACCACTATACGCTGGGGCATTCTTTACGACATTGAAGGTTACTTCGCCTGTCTTGTTACTTAGCGCGATTTGATGTAAAGAAGTATCGGAATTATATTTTTTCTGAAGCTTTTCAAAAAGGTAAGGGATCGGCTCAAAGGCGATGTGTTTTCCAAAAGGAGAAAACTCTATCATCTTATCTAGCATTTCACCTTCATGGCATCCTATATCGAGGCAATTTGAGTGAGAACCGAGTTCATTTTTCATGATGATCTTGGTCAATCTATCATATTGCATGTTCTTAGTTAAGTCTATCTGAAGTAACTCGAAGCCTGACTTGACTATATTTTTTAATTTCTGATTCAAAATAGTAATTCGGGAATTGATCCCTTTTTTAGTGTAGTAATTGTGATTTTTCTGCTTCGGTATTGGGAATAAATGGATTCAAGTAACGCTTTGAAAATCCTTACAAACTACATAGGGCTAATTTTTCAATTAGAATGCAAATAGAGGATTACTAACTATCCAAGTATTAAAGGTACAAATCTCTTAAATATTGGACAACTACTTGTTTACATTTATTTTAAATATTACGAAAATTTATATGTTATGGTTACTAAAAGACTACTTGTCTTATTATTTTCACCTTCGACTTCCTATTTTTAGACTTATTGGTCAGGTTTCAGTCACTAAAAAGGGTCTTGATTTGCAGGAAAGAAAGGGGGATTATTGCTTGCATGACAAAATTAAATCTTGGAATGTCTATCTTCAAGTTTTAGATTAAATTATTGATGTTGACATACTAAATGATGGAAGAAAGAAAACGTGTAAAACCTGAAAAAGGAGAGTGGCCTTACGTCATACTTGGAATATTCCTTTTCTTTGGATCAATCTTTCTATTTGTAGCAGAACTAGATAATTTTTCTTTTACGACTAGTCTCAATTTATTTATGCTCGTATTTGGGGTGTTGGGATTTGCATTAGCCGTTGGATTATCACTATATTATGGGAAAGGAACCACTGGTGTAGAGCGAGTCAGATTGACTCTGTTATTTTTGTTTTTTATCACACTGATAGTGCCAGTATGGGCACACTTTATCAATCGTAAGATTATCATCCATTCTCATACTGTATCTGCGGAGGTCTTTGAGAATGGCATTGCACATATGGAGCTTAATCAAAGAGTAGTGAATAGCGCTTTAGAGAATGGTTTCGATTTGTTTTTAGTGTACAATAAGGGAATCCTCAAAATCAAATCGAAAAGAGAGGAACATTTAACTATAAAAGAAGGAGACCATATAGATATCAATCTACAGAGAGGTATCCTAGGATTTGAAACAGTTGACGATCAAAAATTTAAATGAAGCTAAAGGTTCAAACTAATATTCCCTTACACGACAAACATACCTTTGGTCTTGACGCACTTGCCGATGCTTATGTCAAAGTTAATTCTGTAGATCAGTTAAGGGCTGCACTTGAATTACCATATGAACGAAAAATGGTATTGGGTGGAGGTTCTAATGTTGTCTTTACAAAAGACTATGCTGGGCTTGTCATCGAAATGAATATAAAGGGGATAAGCATTGATTGTGAATTTAAGAATAAAGTACACATCTCTGTAGGTGCAGGCGAGTCTTGGCATAAGACCGTGTTGTGGACCTTGAATAAAAATCTAGGAGGATTGGAAAATCTCTCTCTCATTCCTGGTAAAGTGGGCGCCTCTCCAATACAAAATATAGGAGCCTATGGGGTAGAGATTAAGGACGTCTTTGTGAAGCTCAAGGCATTAGAGATAGCCACCTTGAAAGTCAAGACCTTCTATAAGCAGGATTGTCAGTTTGGGTATCGAGATAGTTTCTTTAAGGGTAAAGGGAAGGGTAAATATGTAATTTTAGCCGTTTGCTTCAGTCTGTCATCCAAAGAACACAAGCTGCATACAAGCTATGGTGCCATACAAGCAGAGCTAGAACGCATGAAGGTGAAAAATCCTACGATCAAGCATGTGAGTAAAGCAGTTATCAAAATTAGGCAATCCAAGCTACCGGATCCTGCGAAGATTGGCAATGCGGGATCTTTCTTCAAAAATCCTATTATTTCGCAGCGTAAATTCACTTCAATCCTCCAAGAACATCCTGATGTGGTGCACTATCCTTTGCCTAGTGGAAAAGTCAAATTGGCTGCAGGCTGGCTTATAGATCAATGTGCTTGGAAGGGTAGGAGCATTGGAGAGATTAGGGTCCATTCTAAACAGGCTTTGGTTTTGACGAATGCTGGTAGCGGACAATCTAAAGACCTTCAGGTACTTATAGAAAAAATTATTTCTTCCGTGGAGAAGAAATACCAAGTCCGCTTAGAGCCGGAGGTCAATTTGATTTAGTCAATTTATATGCGGGTAGTCAATTTAATTATTAGCGCGTAGCGCCGTAGGCGTGAAGCTCGACAAGCCGGAGGCGCGTAGAGACAAGTGGTGGTAGCGATATGGGATGTGGGTAGGCGTAGGAGAAAGGTTTGCTCGCCTTTGAGGCAAGCAGACTTTTCTCCTACGTATGCTAGGTATCCCATACTAGCGGACGACGCGACCACGCCCTAACGTAGGCATAGCCGGAGGTAAGGCTGTGGATGGCCCCAAACAATTCTTTTACTTGTGCTAGTATGGCAATAAAATAATTGGATCTCGAGTATTTGTACCCGAAAGTGGATGAAAGTCGTACAAGAGAGGGAATAGCGCAAGGGAAACGGCTTCTTATCTGGAATAAATCTAAATAAGATTGTCTAAATAAGAATGGCTTATGACCGGAACAAATAATATAAAAGCTTATTATCTTTGCGATGTTTTTTAAAAACCATTTAAAATACTTCATTTTGAAAAGAAAAATAGCCAAAATCGGTGCTGTTTTACCTCTCTTTTTCTTGAGTACCAGTCTCAGCGCGCAAACCATTTTTCTTTCTAGCGCAGCAGATCTTCTTCCTTATGCCATGATACTTGTAGTGGCGGTTCTCATATTGGGAGCTGTATACATGATATCTGAAAGCTTTGTAAGAATGGAGGCTCGTGAGTTGGGTGTAGACACAAAGAAGAATAACTTCTCTATTATGCCTACTAGTCAGGAAATGTTTGGTGCTAAAGTAGAAGGACCAGCAGCGGGTCAGGACATCATTTACTTTAAGAAGGGATTTGATATCAAGCTAGAGGGATCCGCAGACTATAATGTAGACGATAACGTAGCGGTATCTACATTTGCTATCCAACCTAAAAACTTTATCGGAATGTCACCTATACCTAAGGTAGAGGTTGAAGTAGGAGATGAAGTGAAGGCGGGGGATGTCATATTTTATGACAAAAAGAGACCGGCAGTGAAATACTGTGCTCCTGTAAGTGGTGAAATTATCGCCGTAAATAGAGGGACGAAGAGATCAATCGCTGAAATTGTAATCTTGGGAGATAAAGAAATTTCTCATCGAACGCTACCTCAATTTGACTTGGATAATGCAAGTAGACAAGAATTGGTAGAGTATATGATGGAGAATGGAGCTTGGGCTCACATCCGTCAGAGACCATATAATGTAGTGGCAGATCCGGAAGTAAAGCCAAAAGCTATCTTCATATCTGCGTTTGATAGTGCACCTCTTGCTCCTGATCTAGATATTATCATAGCAGGAAGAGGCAAAGAGTTTCAAGCGGGACTAGATGTGCTAAACAAATTGACTACTGGTAAGGTGCACTTGGGGCTGAACGCAAAGGATGATGATGTGTCTCCTGTATATGCGGATGCTACGGGCGTTGAAAAGCACTGGATACATGGTCAGCATCCTGCAGGTAATGTAGGGGTGCAGATACATCATATAGATGCGATCAACGCTGGAGAAAAGGTGTGGACCTTAGGAGTACAAGATGTAGCGACAATAGGTTCTATCTTTTTAGAAGGAATCTATGATGCAGAGAGAGTAGTCGTTATCGCAGGTGCAGAGCTGAATCAAGCTAAATATGTAGCAACTTACTTAGGTGCCAATATGGGTGACCTAGTAAATAATAACTTGAAACACGATCACGTGAGATTTATCAGTGGTGACGTGTTGTCTGGTAAGCAAAAAGCTAAGGAACAATTCTTAGACTTCTATGATGATCAGGTATCTGTGATTACGGAAGGAGACGAATATGAGATGTTTGGCTGGTTAGTACCACAGACGGCAAGACCAAGTATATCACCTACTTTTTTAAGTAATGTGATTGGTGCTGGCGGATATGTTGCTAATACCAACACACATGGAGAAGGTAGAGCATTTGTAGTATCTGGTCAGTATGAGCAGGTGATGCCGATGGATATCTATCCAGAGCACTTAATGAAATCTATCTTGGTCAATGACTTAGAAAGAATGGAAGGATTAGGAATATATGAATTGGTAGAAGAAGATGTTGCACTCTGTGAGTTTGTATGTACTTCTAAGCAGCCTGTGCAAGAGATCTTGCGTGAAGGGTTGACTACAATGATGGATCAAGAATAATAAAGAAAACAAATATAAAAATGGGCTTACTCCAATTTTTACATAAAATAGAACCAGACAAAAAGAAATCACCATTCCTACATACTTTGTATGATGGTTTTTTCACGTTTGCATACGCACCTAACTCGGTAACGAAATCAGGAACTCACATCAAAGATGGGATGGATCTGAAGCGGACCATGTTTATGGTGGTAATCGCACTTCAGTTAGCTTATGCGTTTGGTAGTTACAATATAGGACATCAGCATTTTGCAGCTTTAGGTTTGCATGAAAGCTTTTTGTCTGGATTTCACCTTAAGCTTACCTATGGGTTGATGAAGTTGATACCTATCTTCTTAGTAGCCAATATTGTGGGTCTTGGAATCGAATTTATCTATGCTGCCAAAAAAGGGCACCCAATAGAAGAGGGATACCTAGTATCGGGCGCATTGATACCATTGATAATGCCACCAGATTTACCAATGTGGATCTTGGCTATATCAATCATTTTTGCAGTAGTTATTGGTAAAGAAGCATTTGGGGGTACTGGGATGAACATTATGAACATTGCTTTGCTATCTCGTGTATTCATCTTCTTTGCGTATCCGACTTATATCTCAGGGGATGAGGTTTGGGTATCAGGTATCTTGAAAGAAGGGACAGAATATGTTGGAGCTTCTTATGGAATGATACATGGTATGTTCGATTGGGTCTTTAGCGGGGTAGGCTGGTCCACCTTTGGTGAAGGTGGCATGGCAGTCGCAGATGGATTTACGGGTGCTACACCTCTTGGTTTAGCAGCGAAAGGTGGCTGGGCTGCCGTAACGGAAGTATATACTCCAGCGCAAATGTGGTGGGGAGCTATCCCAGGATCTATTGGTGAAATGCCTAAGCTATTCATATTGGCTGGAGCTTTCCTTTTGATCATCACTAAGATTGCAAGTTGGAGAATAATGTTGTCTATGGTATTGGGAGCTGCAGTAGGTGGTCTTCTAATCAATATGTGGGGAGCAAATCTATTTATGGAAGTGCCTTGGTACTACCATTTCTACATGGGATCATTTTTCTTTGCAATGGCATTTATGGCTACTGATCCAGTGACTGCTGCGCGTACAGAAACAGGAAAATGGATATATGGATTTTTGATCGGTATAGTGGGAATGGTTATCCGCGTACTGAACCCAGCATATCCTGAAGGATGGATGTTAGCGATTTTGTTTATGAATGTATTTGCACCATTAATTGACTACTATGTGCTAGAGGCAAACGTAGCTAGAAGATTGGCTCGTGTGAAGGCAAAGCCAGAATCGGTAGTGGAAGCAGAGCCACAATTGTCCGTTTCAGAACACTAATCATTTAAAAAATCAATAGTAATGCATACTACTAAATATACGATAACATTTGTTTTGATTTTGAGCGCTGTGGTAGCTTTATTGCTTACAGGTTTTAGAGAAGGAACAAAAGATTTAGCGAAGGCTGGAGAAGAAATATTTAATAAAAGAGCTATCCTCAAAACCATCGAGTCAGAACTAGATGGCGGTAAAATGGTAGCAGACCTAAATGCTGAAGAAGTGAACAGTATCTTCGATACCAAAATCGAACAAAAGGTATTGAACATGAAAGGGGAGGTCTTAGATGCGAATGCTGTAATGGCAGCAGGATACAAAGGGGGCAGAGCCATCGATGTAGAAATCGCTAAAGAAAAGAAGAAGCCAGAGATGGATAGAATCTTACCACTTTTTGAATACAATGGTAAAGAGAAGGTGTACGTGATGTCTGTGATCGGTTCTGGTCTATGGGATATCATTTGGGGGAATATCGCTGTAAGGTCAGACAAGTCTACTATCGTAGGGGCTAGTTTTGATCACGCAGGTGAGACTCCAGGTCTAGGCGCTGAAATCAAGGATAATCCAAAGTTTCCAGCAGCATTCGCTGGGAAGAAAATCTACACTGCGGATGGGATGTATAAATCTATTACTTCTCGTAAGGGTGGAGCGGTCGATCCAATGCATGACGTAGATGGTCTTTCTGGTGCTACTGTTACGGCAGATGGTGTTACAGAAATGATGATAAGAGGAATCAAGTATTACGAACCATACTTGAAGAATAATTAGAAAACTTAATCTATTTTTAATAGATAAAATAAATAAAAAATGGCTGAAACAGCAGTTGCAGAAAAGAAAAAAGAAGGCATCGGGTTTGGTAAAAAAGAACGCCGATTGCTTACTGATCCATTAAACGAGAACAACCCAATCACGGTACAGGTATTGGGTATATGTTCTGCATTAGCAGTTACTTCATTGATCTTTCCATCTTTGGTAATATCAGTGGCAGTGGTTTTCGTTTGTGCATTCAGTAGTTTGTTGACTTCACTATTGAGAAAGTATATCCCGAATGCAGTAAGAATGATTGTCATGTTGGTGATTATTGCATTCTTGGTAACCTTGGTTGAGTTGACGCTAAAAGCATTTAGTTTCACTGTATACAAACAGTTGTCTGTATACATTGGATTGATTATCACAAACTGTATCGTGATGGGACGTCTAGAAGCATTTGCGATGGCAAACGATCCTTGGAAATCATTTTTAGATGGTATCGGAAATGGGCTAGGCTATGGGGCTATCCTTTTGATCATTGCTTTCTTTAGAGAGCTTTTCGGAAAAGGTACTTTATTTGCTGGTACGCCTATCGCATTAAATATTATAGGTGCTGGGAATGACTTCCTAATCAACACAGAGACTAATTTCTTATTTGGTTGGTATGTAAATAATAACTTGATGGTGATGCCAGCAGCGGCGATGTTCATCATCGGGATTTTGATCTGGGTACAGCGTGCTAAGTTCCCGAAACTAGTAGATGTATCGTAAATCAATTTAATTAAAAATTAGAAAACACAAGTCATGTTATTACTAGACAGTTTTATAAATATATTTCTAAAGGCAGCATTTTTTGAGAATATGGTATTGGCCTATTTCTTGGGGATGTGTTCTTTTCTTGCCGTATCAAAATCAGTGAAGACTGCTTTTGGTCTTGGACTAGCGGTAATCTTCGTATTAGGATTTACGATGCCAATCAACTGGTTGATCACTACTTACTTATTGAGTGATACAGGTGTATTTGGTATGGACCTTACTTTCTTGAGATTTATCTTGTTTATTGCCGTGATTGCCTCTATGGTACAATTGGTGGAGATGGTTATTGAGAAGTTTTCTCCTTCATTATATAACTCACTCGGTATATTTCTACCGCTAATTACTGTAAACTGCGCCATTTTGGGTGGATCTTTGTTTATGGTAGCTAGAGAGTACAACTTTTCTGAGTCAGTTGCATTTGGTTTAGGGGGAGGATTTGGTTGGTTCTTAGCGATATTGGCTTTAGCGGCTATCCGAGAAAAGATTAGATATTCTGCAGTACCTGCTCCATTGAGAGGCTTGGGTATGGCATTTATTATCACTGGACTTATGGGCGTTGCCTTTATGAGTTTGATGGGAATCGATCCTTCTGCCTTAGCTGGAGCGAAATAAATTATAATAATTAGAAAAAAGAATACAGATGGATATACAATTAATCGGGCTCGCCCTTCTTGTTTTCGTATCGATAATTTTGTTGCTTTCTATGATGCTGATTGCAGCGAGAAAGCGTCTAGTTCCTCAAGGTGCTGTGAGCATCGTGGTGAATGGAGATAAAGATAATCCTATAGAAGTACAACCTGGAGATACTTTGCTTTCCGCATTATCTACCAAGAGTATTTTCTTGCCTTCTGCTTGTGGTGGAGGTGGAACTTGCGCAATGTGTGAGTGTCACGTAGATTCCGGTGGGGGAGATGTCTTGCCTACGGAGATGAACCATATGACACGTAAGGAAGCGGCTGAAGGTCTTCGTCTAGCTTGCCAAGTAAAGGTGAGAGAAGATATGGAGATTCGTATT
>JALZVN010000295.1 GCA_023299965.1 Saprospiraceae bacterium
TGCCATCAGTCCTCTTAATCCACAAAGCTGCTTAATCTGTTGTTTAGATCCACGCGCTCCTGAATCAAGCATCATATATACTGAGTTGAAGCCATCTTTATGAGCAGCCAACTCTTCCATTAATTTTGTAGTAATCTGATTATCTGCAAAAGTCCACTTGTCAATTACTTGATTGTATCTCTCATTACCTGTAATCAATCCAAGTTCGTAGTTATCCCAAACCTCATCTACAGAAGACTGTGCTTCAGTAAGAGTAGCTTGCTTATTCGATGGTGAAATAAGATCTCCTAAGTTAAATGATAAGCCTCCTTTAAATGACCAGTAGAAACCCATATCCTTAATTTCATCAAGGAACGAAGCCGTAACAGCAAAATCTGTACGCTCGATAATATCCATGATAATTACCTTAAGGTTCTTCTTAGTTAATACTGCATTACTGTAAGGTACATTTTCTGGAATCGCTTTATTGAAAATAACTCTACCTACGGTAGTCTCTACTCTATCGAGTACTAACTCTTCGTCTTTCTCTACTAATACCTTAACGATAACTTTAGAGTGTAGATCTAGTGCCTTTTCATTGTATGCAATAATAACTTCTTCTGCAGAATAATAATGCGTTGCCTTAATGTCCGCTTGTGTTCTACTCTTTGTAAGGTAGTACAAACCCAAGACCATATCCTGAGAAGGAAGCGTAATTGGTGAACCGTTTTGAGGGTTCAACATATTGTGTGCAGAAAGCATCAATACCTGAGCCTCCAATATGGCACCCTGACTCAATGGTACGTGAACTGCCATTTGATCACCATCAAAATCGGCGTTAAAGGCACCACATACAAGTGGGTGTAATTGAATCGCTTTACCTTCTATCAATGTAGGCTGGAAAGCTTGGATTGACAATCTGTGAAGCGTAGGGGCTCTATTCAAAAGAATTGGATGTCCTTTCAATATATTTTCAAGGATTTCCCAGATTACTGGATCCTTACGATCAACTAATTTCTTAGCAGACTTTACGGTCTTAACTATTCCTCTTTCGATTAATTTTCTAATCACGAAAGGCTTGAATAATTCGGCAGCCATTTGCTTAGGTAAACCACACTCGTGTAATTTCAAATTAGGTCCTACTACAATAACTGAACGTCCAGAGTAATCCACACGTTTTCCTAATAGGTTCTGTCTGAAACGACCTTGCTTACCCTTCAGTACATCACTCAAAGACTTCAAAGCTCTACCACCTTCTGCCTTAACAGCATTAGATTTTCTAGAGTTATCAAAAAGTGAATCTACTGCTTCCTGAAGCATTCTCTTCTCATTTCTAAGAATTACTTCTGGAGCTTTTATTTCCAATAGTCTCTTAAGACGATTGTTTCTAATAATTACTCTACGGTAAAGATCATTCAAATCCGAACTCGCAAATCTACCACCATCCAGTGGTACAAGTGGTCTTAGCTCTGGTGGAACAACTGGTAAGTACTGAATAATAGCCCATTCTGGTTTATTTTCAATTCTCGTTTGCCCATCTCTGAAAGCTTCAACTACTCTTAGTCTATTCAATGCTTCAGATTTTCTCTGCTGAGAAGTTTCTGTTGCTGCTTGTAATCTAAGGTCGTTGCTTAATTGATCCAAATCGAGACGCATCAATAAGTCACGGATTGCTTCCGCTCCCATCTTAGCGATGAATTTGTTTGGATCATCATCTTCCAACATTTGATTTTCTGGTGGAAGTGTTTCTAGGATTTCTAAGTACTCCTCTTCCGTTAGAAGAGTTCTTATTTCCATATCTTCTTTGATACCTGGCTGAATAACAACATATCTCTCGTAGTAGACAATTGTTTCCAACTTTTTAGATGCGATACCTAGAAGGTATCCAATCTTGTTAGGTAAAGATTTGAAAAACCAAATGTGAACAACAGGAACCACCAACTTGATGTGCCCCATACGCTCTCTTCTCACTTTCTTTTCTGTTACCTCAACACCACATCTATCACATACAATACCTTTGTATCTGATACGCTTATATTTACCACAGTAACATTCATAATCCTTTACAGGTCCAAATATTCTTTCACAGAATAATCCGTCTCTTTCAGGTTTATAAGATCTGTAGTTTATTGTTTCAGGTTTTAGCACTTCCCCAAACGACCTTTCAAGGATATCATCCGGAGATGATAAACTGATGGTTATCGTACTGAATTTTGTGTTTTGACCTTTCGTATTCTTTTTAAATGCCATAAAGCAAAATATTTAATGCATTCTTAAATATTGATTTTTCTTAGTCGAACTTTACATCGAGCGCTAGTCCTCTCAATTCATGTATTAATACATTGAATGATTCAGGAATATTTGGTTCTGGAAGATTGTCTCCTTTGACAATCGCCTCGTATGCTTTTGCTCTACCATTAATATCATCAGACTTAATAGTCAACAATTCTTGAAGGATATTAGAAGCACCAAATGCCTCTAAAGCCCAAACCTCCATCTCCCCAAATCTCTGTCCCCCGAATTGCGCCTTACCACCAAGTGGTTGTTGCGTAATCAGTGAGTAAGGTCCGATAGATCTTGCGTGCATCTTATCATCAACCATGTGAGAAAGTTTCAACATGTAGATAATACCAACCGTTGCTTGCTGGTGGAATTTATCTCCCGTTTCTCCGTCATACAAATAAGTCTGACCCAATGAAGGTAGGCTTGCTTGTTGGATATACGTTTCGATTTCTTCCATACTCGCTCCATCAAAAATTGGTGTTCCAAACTTCAAGTCTAGTTTTTCACCAGCCCATCCAAGAACCGTTTCAAAGATTTGACCCAAGTTCATTCTAGATGGTACACCCAGAGGATTAAGTACGATATCTACAGGTGTTCCATCTTCAAGGAATGGCATATCTTCCATTCTTACGATTCTAGAAACAATCCCCTTATTACCGTGACGTCCTGCAAGCTTATCTCCAACTTTAAGTTTTCTCTTCTTTGCCATATACACTTTGGCAAGCTTGAGTACACCTGCAGGAAGTTCATCCCCGATGCTGATGTTGAATTTTTCACGCTTATAACGTCCAACTTCTTCGTTGTACTTAATACTGTAGTTGTGCAGTAATCTTGCAATCAACTTGTTTTTATCTGTATCGCTAGTCCAGTTGCTATAATCAACAACACTATAGTCAATCTTATTCTTTAGTACTGCCTGAGAGAATTTTGTTCCTTTAGGAACCAATTCTTCGTTGTAGATACTCTTAACACCATTAGAAGTTTTGCCCTTAAGCATAACCATTAACTTATCGATTAAGATCGTCTTTAATTCATTTGTTGCAATCGCATGTTGCTCATCCAACTTGATTAAAAGATCTTTCTCTTGTGCTTTCTGAATCTTATCTTTCTTAGCACGAGCAAAAAGCTGCTTATTGATGATTACACCTTTTGAAGAAGGTGGTGCTTTTAATGAAGCATCCTTTACATCACCCGCTTTATCTCCAAAGATCGCTCTCAATAGCTTTTCTTCTGGTGTTGGATCTGACTCTCCTTTTGGTGTAATCTTACCAATAAGGATATCGCCTTCTTTTACCCAAGCACCTACTCTGATGACACCATTTTCATCTAAGTCTTTCGTTGCATCCTCACTAACGTTAGGGATGTCATTGGTCAATTCTTCTTCACCTAACTTAGTATCTCTAACATCAAGCTCAAAGTGCTCTATGTGTAAGGATGTGAAAATATCTTCTTTTACTACTCTTTCAGATAATACAATCGCATCCTCAAAATTGTACCCTTTCCAAGGCATGAAGGCTACCTTCAAGTTTTGCCCTAAAGCCAATTCTCCTTTTTGTGTAGCGTAGCCATCACAAAGAATCATTCCTTCTGCAACTCTATCACCTTTCCTAACGATTGGCTTCAAGTTTACGCAAGTACCTTGGTTAGTTCTTCTAAACTTTATCAAATCATAAGACTTGCGATTATCTTCAAAAGAAACCAATTGGTCTTTCTCCGTTCTATCGTATCTGATAATGATCTCACGTGCATCAACATACTCCACTACTCCGTCGCCTTCCGCATTGATCATCATACGAGAATCAATCGCCACTCTTTCTTCAATTCCTGTACCAACGATTGGACTATTAGGCTTTACTAAAGGTACTGCCTGACGTTGCATGTTAGATCCCATAAGGGCTCTATTGGCATCATCGTTTTCAAGGAATGGAATTAATGAAGCGGACACACCAACAATCTGGTTAGGAGCTACATCCATATACTCAATCTCTTTCGGACCTAGTACTGGGAAATCACCGTGTTCTCTACACTTAATTTTATCTGTAAGGAATGCTCCTTTTTCATTGATTCGAGCATTCGCTTGTGCAATCTTTTTAAAATCCTCTCCTTCCGCAGATAAATAAAGTGCACCATCTTCCATGGCAACTTTACCATTCTTCACAGGTCTATAGGGAGTTTCTAAGAAACCCATCTTATTTACCTTGGCGTGTACACAAAGAGTCGAAATTAGTCCAATATTTGGTCCTTCCGGAGTCTCAATCGTACATAATCTACCGTAGTGAGAATAGTGAACATCTCTTACCTCAAAACCTGCTCTTTCTCTCGAAAGCCCCCCAGGTCCAAGTGCAGAAATTCTACGCTTATGCGTAATTTCCGAAAGTGGATTTGTTTGATCTAAGAATTGTGACAATTGACTTGTACCAAAGAAAGAGTTAATAACAGATGATAATGTTCTCGCGTTGATCAAATCAACAGGAGTAAATACCTCATTATCTCTTACATTCATTCTCTCTCTAATCGTTCTAGCCATTCTTGCTAAACCAACACCGAACTGAGCGTACAATTGTTCTCCTACAGTACGAACACGTCTATTACTAAGGTGATCAATATCATCTATCTCCGCCTTTTGGTTCATAAGGCTTACTAAGTACTTAACGATTTCAATAATGTCTTCCTTAGTAAGAACGAGGATATCGTTTGAAGTATCAAGACCTAACTTTCTGTTGATCTTGTATCTACCTACCTCACCCAAATTGTATCTCTTATCGGAGAAGAACAATTTGTCAATGATACCTCTTGCGGTCTCATCATCCGGTGGGTCAGATCCTCTAAGTTGTCTATATATGTATTGAACTGCTTCTATTTCAGAACTAGTTGGATCTTTCTGAAGTGTGTTGTAGATAATAGTATAATCTTCTTCAACGTCTTCTTTTTGAAGGATAACCGTTTCCGCGTTTGCTTCAAGAATCAATTCTATATTTTCATCATCTAGTACAGTATCTCGTTCTAGAATAATTTCGTTTCTTTCTATTGTTACTACCTCTCCTGTATCTTCATCTACGAAATCTTCTGTCCAACTCTTTAATACACGAGCGGCAAGTTTTCTTCCAACAGATTTTTTCAAATCTTTTTTAACGGCACCGATTTCGTCCGCCAATCCAAAAATATTTAGGATTGCTTTATCCGTATCAAAACCAATAGCTCTAAGAAGAGTGGTTACCGGGAATTTCTTTTTACGATCGATGTATGCGTACATCACCGTATTAATATCTGTAGCAAATTCCATCCATGCTCCTTTAAAAGGAATAATTCTAGCTGAATGGATTTTTGTACCGTTAGGGTGGAATGATTGTCCAAAGAATACACCTGGTGATCTGTGCAGCTGTGAAACAATAACTCTTTCAGCACCATTAATTACAAAGGTACCTTTTGGGGTCATGTATGGTATATTTCCTAAGAATACATCTTGAACGATGGTCTGGAAATCAACGTGTTCTTCATCATTACATGATAGTCTTAGCTTAGCCTTAAGCGGCACACTGTATGTCAAACCACGTTGCATACATTCGCTAATAGTATATCGAGGAGGATCTACAAAGTAATCCAGAAATTCAAGAACGAATATATTCCTAGCATCGGTGATAGGAAAATTTTCTTGGAATACTCTAAATAAACCTTCGTTACCTCTATTTTCAGGAGTTGTTTCCAATTGGAAAAACTCTTTAAAAGATTTAAGCTGTATTTCAAGTAAATCCGGATATTCGTCTGGAAGCTTAATCTTTCCAAAACTTACTCTTGGATTTACGTTTTTGATTTTTTCGCTTGTAGCCATAGAAATCGAGTTTTTTATCAGATCAAAATCTGATTGAATGTTTGATAAAGCGATGTGCATATTTCTTAGCAAGCACGGCTAATACAATTGCGAGAATAGAGACAACAATAGGCCTAGTCAAAAGTATACACTTTCGACTAAGCCTTATTTGTTATATCAGTTATTTAAGTAGAGTTCTACTTGCATAAAGGTGTTGGGTCGATTTGATAAAGGTTAAAAGATTACTTCAACTCAACATCAGCACCTGCAGCCTCTAACGCTGCCTTCATCTTTTCAGCATCGTCTTTAGAAAGTCCCTCTTTAAGGGTTGCAGGAGCACCGTCAACGAGATCTTTCGCCTCTTTCAATCCAACGCCCATTAGAGATTTCACTTCCTTAACTACCTGTAGTTTTGCACTACCTGCAGAATTAAGTACTAAGTTAAACTCTGTTTGTTCAGCACCAGCATCTCCGCCTCCTGCACCAGGTGCAGCAGCTACTGCTACAGCCGCAGCTGCAGGTTCAATACCGTGCTCTTCTTTAAGAATGTCAGCCAACTCGCTCACTTCCTTAATAGAAAGAGCTACAAGTGTGTCCGCCAATGATTTTAAATCCGCCATTTTATAAAACTATTTTTTAATTGTTCACAAATAAATATAACATCTATATGCGTGTAACTTGGAAGCCTTATTTAGATAAATTACGCTACGTTTACTCGCCCTTCGATTCCAAGGTCTTTAAAATACCTGTTAGTGTATTTTGACCTGATTGAAGTGATCCCAAAAGATTCTTCATTGGTGACTGTAATAACATGATTACATCTCCAATAAGATCCTCCTTAGACTTCAAGCTAGCTAATGCCTTCACTTGATCATCACCTACAAATACATCAGCATCTATATAAGCTGCCTTCAATACTGGGTAATCTGCTGTCTTACGAAACTCTTCAATTACTTTAGCTGGTAGATTTGCTGCCTTACTAAACATAATTGCAGTAGGTCCCTTTAAGGATTCGAGTAATTTGCCGTAATTTTTATCTTCAGATGCATCTCCTAACGCTTTAGCTGCAAGGGTGTTTTTCACCACTTTCATTTCAACGTCTTTTTCGAAGCAATCTCTTCTTAATTGGTTAATTTGTTCAACAGTTAATGTTGAAGAATCAGTCAAATAGAAAAATGAATATTCTTCAAATTTTAGCTTTAATTCCTCAACTGCCGTTGTTTTTTCTGTACGAGTCATTTTTTGAAAATTAAATATTTAAAGAATAATTATCCTATAGACTTTGGGTCTAATTTGATACCTGGGCTCATAGTGCTAGCACAGGTAAGTGATTTAACATATGTTCCTTTTACAGTAGATGGCTTCATCTTCATAATAGAAGTTAATACTTCCATTGCATTATCATGCAATTGATCAGCAGAGAAAGATACTCTACCTACTGATGTGTGAATGATTCCAAACTTATCTACTCTGAAAGAAATTTTCCCTTTCTTAACTTCAGCAACAGCAGCGCCAACATTTGGTGTTACTGTACCTGTCTTTGGGTTTGGCATAAGTCCTCTTGGTCCTAAAATTCTACCAATCTTACCAACCTGTCCCATTGTCTGTGGCATTGCTATAACAACGTCAACATCTGTCCATCCACCTTGCACTTTCGCTACAAGTTCTTCTAGACCAACAAAATCAGCTCCTGCATCTTTTGCTTCCTGTTCTTTGTCAGGTGTGCAAAATACAGCCACTCTTTTTGTTTTACCAGTACCATGTGGAAGGGAAACGGTGCCTCTCAATGCTTGATCGGCTTTTCTAGGATCTACTCCTAATCTGATGTGAAGATCAACCGAAGCGTCAAACTTTGGTGTGCTGACCTTTTTTACAAGATGCATAGCTTCTTTGATCTCATATTGCTTTTCTGGATCAACAAGCTTATTTGCCTCCTTTCTTTTTTTACCAATTTTAGGCATAATATATAATTTTTAGGTATTAACGTCTCAATATTCACCAAAACTCCCTATAGACCAAAGGCCTATATTATGAAATAATTTCTCTTAGTTTTCCCACGGAGGTGTACCACTAACGGTGATACCCATACTACGCGCAGTACCTGCTACCATCATCATGGCAGACTTCATTGTAAATGCATTTAAATCAGGCATTTTCACTTCTGCCACTTGCTTTACTTGATCCCAAGAAACACTACCTACCTTATCACGGTTAGGCACAGCTGAACCTTTCTTAAGTTTAGACAACTCTAAAAGTTGAGTTGCAGCAGGTGGAGTCTTGATAATAAAATCAAAAGACTTGTCCTTAAATACAGTAATCACAACTGGTAATAACTTACCTCTTGAATCTTCTGTCTTTGCGTTGAAACGCTTGCAGAATTCCATGATGTTTACACCTTTAGCACCTAATGCAGGTCCTACTGGTGGAGCAGGGTTAGCTGAACCTCCCCTTACTTGCATTTTTATAAACGTTTCTACTTCTTTTGCCATTGTTGCTTTCTTTAATCATTATGAATACAGGGAAGCGTTTCTGTATTCAAATAGTCCCTTATTATTAAATTAGAGTGCGTTATGCTTGTTTTTCAACTTGGATGAAGTTCAATTCTACTTCTGTACCACGTCCAAATATCTTTACTATTACCTTGAGTTTCTTCTTTTCATCGTTGATTTCTTGGATATCACCAACAAATTCGTTGAATGGTCCATCGACGATCTTCACTGTCTCACCAACAATGAATGGTTCAAGAAGTGATTCTCCAACATCCTGAGATTCATCCACTTTTCCAAGCATTCTGTTTGCTTCAGACTGTTGCATTGGTATAGGATTGTTTCTTCCTAAAAAGTGAATAACATTTGGCATTCCAGTAATGGCTTGTACCATTTCTCCTGTAAAATTCTTTGCCAATGCTTCAACCAAGATGTACCCTGGTAAAATATTTCTTTCAGAGATAACTTTTTTCCCTTGTCTTATTTTATATACTTTCTCTGTAGGGACTAAGATTTGTGTTATGAAATCAGTCCATCCAGATCTTTGTATTTCTAATTCGATTCTTTCTTTGATTTTTCTTTCTTTTCCGCTAATCACACGCAAAGAATACCATCTCCTCCCTGTATCTACCTTTTTTTCTTTCTTAACAATAACTGTCTCCTCAACCTCCGATGTTAGTTCTTCACCTTCTGCTACTTCAGTCGCAGCATTTTCTTCAACAGCGTTTTCCACTGCGTTTGAATCTTCTGCAACATCCGCAACTGACGATGGTTCTGTGGTAGATTCGCTAGATTCTACCGCAACTGCTTCATTAAGCTCACTAGATGCAACTACCTCATCAGATGTCCCTTCGACAGAATTCTCTGTCACTTGGTCTTCCATGTTAGATTGATCTTCCGTATTTGCTTTTTCGTCTGTCATCATCGTTTATAAGGTATGACTAGGTTGTTTCAAAGAATGTATAAATAGCATCCAATCCTCTGTTAGAGATGGAATCCATCACAAAAATAATCAAAGTTAAGATCGCAGAAGCGATAAGTACAGTTACTGTACTTGACATAAGATTCGGCCAAGTCGGCCAAGTTACCTTATTGATTAACTCGTTGTAACTTTCTTTGACTGATAATAAAAATCTATCCATTGTAATCTAAATTTGCACGGGCACTAGGATTCGAACCCAGATCAAAGGTTTTGGAGACCTCTATTCTACCATTGAACTATGCCCGTAATTATTACAAAAAATTTGTAATGAAGCGACATCTCTTATCGCCTATCTGTAAATGGGAAAATTAAGCATCTACAAAGATGCTTAATTCCCACAAATACTTTCTTGTATGTACTAAGCTATTGCTTATGCAATAATCTCAATAACTTGTCCAGCACCTACTGTTCTACCACCTTCTCTGATCGCAAAACGTAGACCCTTTTCCATTGCAATTTTGTTGATCAACTTTACTTCAAGAGTAACGTTGTCACCTGGCATAACCATTTCTACACCATCAGGCAACTTACAGTCACCTGTAACATCTGTTGTTCTGAAGTAGAATTGTGGTCTATAACCGTTGAAAAATGGAGTGTGTCTACCACCTTCATCCTTACCTAGCACATATACTTCGCATTTGAAGTGGTTGTGAGGTTGAACTGAACCTGGTTCGCAGATTACCATTCCTCTTTTGATCATTTCCTTGTCGATACCTCTAAGAAGTAAACCAGCGTTGTCACCAGCTTCTCCTCTAGCAAGAATCTTACGGAACATTTCAACACCTGTAATAGTAGATGTCAAAGGCTTCTCGTCGTCCTTCATCATACCGATGATCTCAACGTTATCACCTGTATTGATTACTCCTCTTTCGATTCTACCAGTTGCAACTGTACCACGACCTGTGATAGAGAATACATCCTCGATAGGCATCAAGAAAGGCTTGTCAATTTCTCTTACT
>JALZVN010000296.1 GCA_023299965.1 Saprospiraceae bacterium
AAAATGGTCGCGGAGGGTGTAAAACAATACATGTTGGATCAAGTGCTCCCATACGCAGCGGATACTGTAAAATGGGAATATACAGCAGATCAGATGAAATGGGTTGAGGACAATGAACAGAATATATACGTACATGTACTGAGCGAAAGTTTGTTATTTGAGACTAGAACTAAACTGATCAAAACCTTAGTGGATAAGAGTCCGACTTCTAAAGGAATGCCAATAGAGTCTCCTGGACGCACGGCAAATTATATCGGATATAAAATAGTAGACAAGTTCATGAAACGAACGGGCACTTCAATGGATAGCCTCATACGCATTAAAGATGCTCAATATATACTCGACAATTCTAGGTATAAACCCTTAAATAAGAGCAGATAAAAATTTATTTCATTATATTTGAATGAATTAAAAATAATAAAATGTCTAAGAGTATAGTGCCCGTAGTAGACTTGGCTAAGTTTACTGACGGAACAGCAGAAGAGAAATCAGATTTTATTAAAAATCTTGGAAACGCATTTCATGAGATTGGATTTGTAGCTGTAAAAAATCACGGTATCCCACAAGAGCTTATCGATGGTTTTTATAGCACAGCAAAATCATTTTTCAATCTTGGCTTGGATGTAAAAAGGAGTTACGAAGTACCGGGACTTGCTGGTCAAAGAGGATACACTTCCTTTGGAAAAGAACACGCTAAGCAATCTGACGTAGCAGATTTGAAAGAGTTTTTTCAAATTGGGCAAACTGTACGAGATGATGACCCCATCAAATCTCAATACCCAGACAATGTACACATCAACGAGCTTCCTGACTTTAGTAAAATGGGAGCAGACTTGTATTCAAATTTTGAGAAGTCAGGGGCGCATTTGCTTCAAGCAATCGCTATCTATTTAGATTTAGGCGATGACTACTTTGATCAAAAAATACACAACGGAAATAGTATCCTAAGAGCGATTCACTATCCTCCTATAACGGAAGAACCTGACACAGCAATTAGAGCAGAACAACATGAAGACATCAACCTGATTACCCTCTTAGTGGGTGCATCAGCAGGTGGGCTACAGTTGTTGACTATGGATAATGAGTGGGTAGCCGTGACTCCAGCAGAAGACGAGATAGTGATCAACGTAGGAGACATGTTGCAGAGATTGACAAACAACTATATGAAATCTACTACGCATAGAGTAGTCAATCCGCCTAGAGAGGAATGGCACATGCCGAGATTATCTCTTCCCTTTTTCTTGCATCCAAGATCTACAATGGACTTGACGTGCTTAGACAAATGTGTGAGCGTGGAGGCACCTCTAGCCTATGAGCCAATCACTGCAGGTGAATATTTAGATGAAAGATTACGCGAAATAGGACTTAAAAAGTAGTTTTAATAGAATCCTCAAAAAGCTCTTTTTTGCTTGATTAGGTGTCTTTAATGTAAAAACAGGGTCAAATAGCCTCTTGTTTTAATAAGTATAGGCATATTAAATGAGCGAGATTGGTCAGATTTGAGTATTTTTGTACAAAGAAATAGTTATGCAAAATTTATTTTTATTTGGTATGCCGGGTGGTATGGAACTTATTCTGATCGTATTTGGAGTATTGTTGTTGTTTGGAGGAAAGAAAATTCCAGAGTTGATGCGTGGTCTAGGTAAAGGGATCAAAGAATTCAATAGTGCAAGAGCGACTATCGAAACGGAGATCAAAGAAGGAATGAAAGAAGGCGATAAAAAAGATGCATAACATCTCCAATTAGATCCTAATTTAAAAATGATAAAAAAAGGCAACGCTTCAAGCGTTGCCTTTTTTATTTGCCCATCGACAAGTATCTCATTCTACGATATACTTATCGAATGCCTCCATATCCCAATCAATCACCAAACCTTTGGCCAAACGCTTGGCTATTTCTTTTCCGTACAGCACCTCACATAGATAAAGCGAGGCTTCAAAAGACTTTGCTCCTCCAGCAGAAGTGATGTACTTGCCATCATGAACAAATAACACTTCATCTTTGACATCTAGCTGGGGAAACATTTTTTTATATGCCTCTATATCCGATGGAAAAGTGGTAGAGACCACATCATCCAAAAGCCCAGCTTTGGCTAGCACAAATGCACCATCGCAATGAGAGGTAACGTATTGGGCATGTTTGGACACATTTGTCACCCAATCGATCATTGCCTTATCTTCTAGATCTGTATCTAAGTGATGCTCCGCACTAGGTACTACCAATATGTCAATATTGGGAACGGCCCCTTTGGTGTAATCAAAATCTGGCAGTAAATAGAGTCCTTCAAAAGTCTTTATAGGATCTAATGTATTGGCTACTGTGAAGGTATTCATAGCTTTGATGCCTTCTCTATAGATCGTATGTTGAAATATATCAAAAGGAGCAGTCAACTCTGTATTGTACACTCCATCCATAATCAAAAAAGCCACATTATATCGACCTGTCACCAGTGTTGGTGGAGGCTTCACAAAAGAAGCAGGTGCCTTGCAAGCAAGCATAATGCTTAGGATAATAAATAGGAATAATAACCTTGAGCGCTTCATATGGCTTAATTTCAATAAAATTGAAACCGAAGATACCCAGCGCCGGTTAGTGTTACACTATTTATATCTGAGAATATCGGATATTTTTTAAAGAGCCCAAAGCCTTTCATTTTGTAGATTTCTCAAAAACATTAATGGTCTCAGCCCCATTGATGGATTAACAATACTTGCAATCTCTGTGAGACTATTATCCACAACTTGTTACTGGTAACAACAGCCTTTTTTCCTTGTTACTAGCCAATTCTGTATAACAAGTGAAAAAAATCGTTTCAAAATCCATACTAACACCTTCAATTGCAAATGGTATTAGTATTTTTAGACCATCAAATGGAAGTCAGAAGCAATAATCATAAACTCATACTTGGATTAAAAGTAAAGCAGCTACGAACGAAGAAGGGCTATTCTTTCTCCAAATTAGCTAAAATCACAGGGCTCTCTGGTTCCTATCTCAATGAAATAGAGAAAGGTAAAAAGTACCCTAAAACCGACAAACTCAGAATACTTTCCGAGGGCTTAGAAGTCAGCTATGAAGAACTTACTTCTACGCAGCTAACAGGCAATATGGCACCACTTGCAGCCTTGTTGAAGTCAAACTTTCTAAGTGAGCTTCCCCTAGATTTATTTGGCATAGAGCTGAGCAAGGTCGTGGAGATTATTTCCAATTCTCCTCTTAAAGTAGGCGCCTTTATATCTGCTTTAGTAGAACTTTCGCGTTCCTATCAAATGCGAGAAACCAATTTTTACTTTCTTGCCTTGAGAGCATACCAAGAGATGAATCTCAACTATTTTCCTGATCTCGAGGCTGCAGCACTTGACTTCATCGCAGAATTTAATCTGCCCATAGGAAGTCCCATTACATCTACATTATTAAGCCAAATACTTAAAGAAAAATTCAACTTTAAGATTGACTATACGACCCTGCAAGATCGCCATGAACTAAAAGATGTAAGAAGCATTGCCAATATCAAAAAAAGGATCATCTACCTCAATCCACGCCTCAATGAAATGCAAAAAACCTATCAGTTGGGTAAGGAAATTGGATACTTATATCTACAGCTAGGGAAGCGCCAATACAGCTCTACTATGTTTAAGAGTAGCACTTTTGAAGAAGTGCTCAACAACTTCAAAGCGTCCTACTTTTCTGTTTGCATTTTGATCAACAAGGAAAGTCTTTTAGCAGATCTCAGCGAATGGTTCAAACAAAAAAGGCTCAATCCAGCATTTTTACTCCACCTCTCCAAAAAGTATAGCGCCTCCTCTACCGTTTTATTTCAGCGATTCAACGTGCTTCCACAATACTTTGGAATACAAAAAATATTTTACCTCCAAACCACTCACCATCTAGAGAAAAATGCATTCGAACTAGTAAAGGAATTACACCTCAGCAAAAAACATGTTCCGCATTCCAATCTCATACGAGAACACTATTGTAGAAGATGGCTAGCTTTATCTAGCCTCGAAAAACTGTATAAGAACAAGGAGGTACCAGAGCTATTTCAACTACAAAGATCTAAGTATATCGGTACAGAGGACGAGTATCTCGTATTGACCAATGCGCGCACTTCATATTTAAATCCCAATACCAACAT
>JALZVN010000297.1 GCA_023299965.1 Saprospiraceae bacterium
TCGACTCTAGATCTTAAGCGAAACGAATCCCCAAACCTATAGTTAAGACTGTATGCAGGAATATTATGAAGGTGAAAATATAGAGAATGCAATGCATTTGCCTTGTCCTTCGTGTGGGAACCAGCTAAAATATGATGCGGACAAAAAACAGATTTCATGCGGACATTGTGGGTATGGTGAGGAAATAAATACAGCCAACGACAAAGTAATAGAAACGGCTCTTGGGAACGACCTAAGAGGAGCGCAAAATTTCACTCCAGCTGAAGTCAATAAAAAAGTATTTGACTGTCAGAACTGTGGAGCTAAATTTATGGTGGAGAGTGATAAGTTAAACATCACCTGCGGATTTTGCGGATCTGATAATGTAAACCTGGACGCACTAAAGCATCAATACATTCAGCCGGTAGGTATTGTCCCTTTCTATATTTCTAAAGAAGAAGCGAATAAAAAATTCGAAAGATGGATAAAGCAAGGCGCTTTTCATCCTAATAAACTCAGAACTTTGAGTAGGGTAGAAGGACTGCATGGATTGTATATACCTTTTTGGACGTATGATGCTAAGACGGAGTCTACCTGGCAAGGTCAAGCTGGATATTATACGCAAGGGCAAACCAGTTCCATGTCTGGTAGAGGGCGAATGGGGCGAATGGCTCAACCCGGTCGTATGGGTAATCAACAAGTGCCCCAAATCAGATGGCAGAGTAAATCAGGGCGTTTAAGTCATTTCTTTGATGATGTACTGGTCGTTGCTTCTGGCAAAATAGAACAGTCAGAGGTCAATAAAATGCCCTTCCGATTGGATGAAGTCGTAAACTATGATCCTAAGCTAATAATGGGTTGGGAGTCAGAGATATACCAAATAGAATTGGATCAAGGGTACTCTATTGCAGAGCGATTGATGGATCATCGACTGAGAAATATGTGTTCTGCTCAGTTAGGTGGAGATACACAAAGAAACCTGCATGTATCGAGTAATAAATCTGCTCAAACATACAAGCATCTCGTACTTCCATTTTGGATATGCTCCTATACTTACCAAAATAAAATCTACAGATTTTTGATCAATGGACAAACGGGTCGTGTCTATGGGCAAAAACCAACGAGTTGGATCAAAGTTGGACTATTAATCTTATTGATCGTCCTAATTTTTGTAGGGATATGGTATCTTCGCCAGACTGGCATCCTGGAAGGGAAGTTTTAATTTTTTGATATGATTCAAGTTTTTGTTACTGGGGGTACTTTCGATAAAGAGTACAATTTTATTACTGGTGAACTATACTTTAAGGAAACTCACCTTAACGGTATGTTTGATCGGGGGAGATGCACACTTGATGTAGAGGTACGTACTCTGATGATGGTGGATAGTCTAGAAATGACTGATGAAGACCGGGATATGATTGCCCATAATTGTAAGCGATCAAAATTTGATAAAATAATTGTCACGCATGGGACAGACACCATATCAGAGACCGCGTCTTGTCTAGCAAATGCAGGTATTAAAGACAAGACTATAGTACTTACAGGGGCGATGATTCCGTATGCTTTTGGTACCTCATCTGATGGATTCTTCAATTTAGGTTCTTCTCTAGCTTTTGCTCAAGTTTTGCCTGCCGGTGTTTATGTATGCATGAATGGACGATATTTTGATTGGGATAAGGTGAAAAAGAATAAGAAAACAGGTTTTTTCGAAGAAAAACATATCGTTTAATGACTACATACCTAGGTTTATTTTTTGAGGTCTTGTTCCTTTTGGCAGGAGTTTATTTGTACCTGTTTTCTAGGGGGTTAATTAAAACAAAACAAGGCGCTTCGTTCTTGAATGATAACAAAACTCTTCTGCGTTTTGGATCACTAGCTTTAATAGCTATTATGCTGATAAATATTGGCTTACATATCCGCGATATTTTAACATAATTCATGTCTTTTTCGCAAATTAACCACTGTATTAATATAGAATAAGTACCATATTTATTAGCTTTGTTTATATGCTAACAACTATGAGAAATTTTTATTCACAATGGCTAGTGCTTCTGATCTTACTAGGCGCTTTAGTCTCTGGTAATGAGGTGGTTGCCCAACAAACAGTGGACTTTTACGACACGGATCGAATAGCTGAATTGAGGCTTACGATAAAGGACCAGAATTGGACAGATGAATTAGATTCATTACGTTTATATGGTAATGATTTGATGCTCGCTCAGGCTAAGGTTGATGGCAAGGATTATAAAAATGTTGGCGTGAGGTACAGAGGTAGAAAATCCTTTACTACTGGAGGTAAGAGAAATGCTTTAACTGTCAAGTTGAATTTCATTGATCGCAGTCAGAATCACCAAGGATATAAAATAATAAAGCTGTCCAATGCACTGAGAGATCCTAGTATGGTTAGAGAAGTATTGGGTTTTGAAGTAGCTAGAAAGTACATGCCTGCTCCAAAAGCAAATTATGTGAAAGTCTATATAAACAATCAGTATTACGGTCTTTTTGTGAATGTTGAAAGTGTTAGTGACCAGTTTTTAGATAAAAACTTTGGTTCTAGTGATAATACCTTTGTAGAGGTTAATCCTGATCATACTAAAGAAGATGGCAATGGGTGTAAAAAGGACATCTTCGGTAATCTTGAATATGAAGAAGATTTGGAGTGCTATTTTTCTCACTACGAACTCAAGTCTGACTATGGTTGGGATGATTTACAAAAGTTGACTAAGACTTTGAATAGCTCTCCAGATAAAATTGAATCTGTTTTGCATGTGGATCAGGCACTTTGGATGTTAGCATTCAATAACGTACTCGTTAATCTAAGTAGCTATACAGGTGATCACTCAGAAAATTATTATTTATACAAAGATGAAAATGGACTTTTCAATCCAATTATCTGGGATTTGAACTTAGCTTTTGGTTCATACAAGAATACAGGGAAAGGATCAGATTTAAATTTGGCTGGATTACAGACACTAGACCCATTACTTCATGAAAATAACTCTTCAAAGCCACTGATTTCTAAATTACTTTCGAGTGAAAAGAATAAAATGATTTACTTATCTCATGTTAGGACTATTCTGAACGAAAATTTCAGAAAAGGGGAGTACCTAGAAAGAGCAAAAGAATTACAAAGACTCATCAATGTGCCGTTGTACGATGATAAAAATAGATTCTATAAAGGTTCTGATTATGAGAAGAGTTTGACAAGTACTGTTGGACAAAAAAGTAGAATTCCTGGTATTGAAGAGCTGATGGAGAAGAGAGCTTCCTTTTTAAAGAAGCATCCTTCTTTAGCCATTCTTCCAGTAAAGATAAGTGAAGTGACTGTGGATGGGCGTAAAAAAGCTGGTAAGTCTATGTCTGATTTCGCAATTTCTGCTCGCGTAGGGAAGTTCGCCAAAAATGTGAAATTGATGTACCGATACGACGGTGCAGGAAAATTTAAGAGCGCTCAAATGAAGGATGATGGGAGCTCAAATGATGGCAAAGCTAAGGATAATGTATACGGTGTGCGTGTGAAGCCAACAAATGGCGAAAAGAATATCGAGTACTATATAGTGGCTGAGAATAAAGGTGCTGTTGCATTTTCTCCATCAAACTACATAGTAAAAATGCATACTGCATCGTTAAATGACCTGAATCACTAACTTTCTATATGGATATTAGTTTACGTTTGATTACTCGCTATACAACAGTTTTTTTAGTCTTTTTAGCGAGTATAGGTATTACAACCGACGCCAAGGCTCAGGACTTCTATGACTTGTACTCTGTCAAAGAGATAAAAATAGAATTTAAACAAGACAACTGGGCAGAGATCCTCGCCAAGTTCAAAGATCAAGGCTATAAACAACGGGTTACAGCTACGCTTAAGCTGGATGGAATAACCTATGATAGTGTTGGCGTACGCTATAAGGGGAATAGCTCTTATTACAGCGTAAAGCGACAAGGGCAAACTAAATTGCCTTTCAACATCAAGCTTAACCATAAAATAAAAGGGCAAACAATCAAGGGAGGATACAATAGGATTAAACTATCCAATGTATTTAGAGACCCTAGTTTTATTAGAGAGACTCTAGCCTATGAAGTAGCTCGAAATTATACGCATGCCTCAAAATGTAATTATGCCCGATTGTATATCAATGGGGAGTACATGGGTTTGTACAATAGTGTGGAGTCTGTTGATAAGGCTTTTCTAGAACATCACTTCGGGTCTCGAAGTGGAGAACTGATTAAATGCGATCCTTTAGATATTAAGCAATCTCTAAATTCTTCTGGGAAGAATAGTAAATGTAAAGCCGGAGATTTTGCTTCATTGATGTATCAAGGAAAAGATTCAATTTGCTATCAGAATAATTATGAATTGAAAAGCGATAACACATGGAAACCACTTATTTCATTGATCGATCAATTGAATAATAAAACGGAAAATATAGAAGAGATGCTAGATGTAGATGAGTGCCTTTGGATGCTCGCCTTCAATAATGTCCTCGTAAATTTAGATAGTTATACGGGTAAGTTGTCCCACAACTATTACCTGTACCAAGATACTTTAGATGTCTTCCATCCAATAATGTGGGATATGAATATGGCCTTTGGCGGTTTTAGAATTGCTGATTCTTCTAACAAGCAGATGAGCGATGAAGAACTTATAGAGATGAGCTTATTTACGCATTACAAGAATGATAAAAGACCTTTGATAAGCAAATTGCTGTCCAATGATTTATATCGAAAAATGTATGTTGCGCACATCAAGACAATGGTGAATGAACAATTTATCAACGGCAAGTATAAGACTAGAGCTCAACAAGTCCAGAGTAGCATCGATTTTTATGTAAAATCTGATGAACAGAGATTGTATCCGTACGAGCAGTTCAAGATGAATTTAAACGAAACAGTGAAAGTAGGAAGATCTTCTATTATTGGGATAACTGAATTGATGGATAGAAGAGCGAAAAAGCTAATGAACCACCCTTTGCTACAAAAAGAAGACCCTAGTATTAGTTCTGTTACCCATAGAACTGCTTCAGATAGTACGATTATAGTGCAGGCTAGAGTAGAAAATGGCGAAAGGGTGCATGTCTTTTACAAGGAGCATCAAGTAGGAAGGACCTTTAAGGTAGAGATGAATGATAATGGGGAAAATGGAGACGCTGCAGCAAATGACAAGACCTATTCTATAGAACTGGATAAATCTGAGATTTCTAGATATTTTATAGTAGCGGAATCAGATAAAACCGCTACAACTCATCCTGAAAAAGCAAGTTTTGAAATGCATCAAATAAGGTAAGTGGAGATTAATCCCAGTGTATACCTTTGTTGGTAAACTTCAAGCCGTATTCTTTGCATTGAGGGCATTTGTATTTAGCTTTTAAGATATATGCTCCATCCCATTCTACAACTGCTTGGTTTTTATCAGGGTTAACATCTTGAGCTAGTGATTCTTCACCATGGTAAAATTGGACTGGTGTTTTGTGTATTTTACAGACGGC
>JALZVN010000298.1 GCA_023299965.1 Saprospiraceae bacterium
GGAAAACGGAATCAAATGGATTAATTATCCATTCAAACTCATGCGTATCTTCTTCTCTAAAGCATTTACGTCCTCTTTGATAGTCATATCTGTGTCTAGTAGGTCTTGGACTGTCTTACAAGAATAAATCACTGTACTGTGATCTCTTCCTCCAAATTGGTCCCCTATCGCTTTTAATGACTTATTGGTCAAATTCTTAGCTAGATACATAGAAAGTTGTCTAGCAACGACGATAGAACGCTTACGGGTCTTACCTGCTAGTTTCTCAACAGGTACGTTAAAGTGCTCTGCTACTAACTTTTGAATAAATTCGACAGTAATTTCTTTATTTATCTCGTTGATGAATTTCTGTATTACTTCTTTTGTCAAGTCTAGATCTATTTGGCGGTTGTTGAGCGAAGATTGAGCAGCTAAAGAAACAAGCACTCCTTCTAATTCTCTAATGTTGTTTTTAATGTTGTAGCAGATAAACTCTACAACATCATTATCTAATTCAATTCCTTCTCTCGTCATCTTAGATTCGAGAATAGCGATTCTAGTTTCGATATCTGGAGCTTGCAAATCTGCTGATAAGCCCCACTTGAATCTGCTGATCAAACGATCCGCCATACCGTCTAAATCTTTGGGAGCACGATCTGAAGTAAAGATTAATTGTTTTCCGTTCTGATGTAATTGATTAAATATATGGAAGAAAATCTCCTGCGTCTTCTGCTTATTCGCCAAAAACTGAATATCGTCAACGATTAAGACATCAATCATTTGGTAAAAATTTACAAAATCATTGACTGATCCATTCTTTATGGATTGAATCATCTGATTAGTAAATTTTTCTGAAGAAACAAATAAAACATTCTTGTCTAAATGACTTAGCTTGATTTCATTTCCGATAGCTTGAGCCAAGTGGGTCTTACCTAGACCTACATTACCAAATATTACAAGTGGATTGAATGCTGTACCTCCTGGTTTCTTTGCGATAGCCATCCCTGCGGATCTTGCTAATCTATTGCAATCCCCTTCTATGTAGTTATCAAATCGGTAATTCTTATTCAATTGTGGATCGATCGATAGCTTTTTGATCCCTGGAATAACAAAAGGATTCTCAATTGCAGGTGAATTTATTCTGGTAACGTTATTAGAGCTCATGTTATCGGTAGCCATATTGGCTTGTGGTGGTAAAGATTTTTTTCGCATGGGATTTAGTCTTATTTGATACTCTAACTTGCCTGTCGAACCCAATTCATCACGAATTGTTTTTTTAAGCAGAGCGACATAGTGTTCTTCTAACCACTCGTAGAAAAATTTGTTTGGTACCTGGATAGTAAGAGAGCTATCAACAAGCTGGACTGGTCTGATAGGTTCAAACCAAGTTTTGAAACTTTGACTGTTTACATTCTTTTTTATAGTATGCAGACAGTTCGCCCAGATAGTATCGATGTCTCTTATCATTCTTTAGATGTAGGTGCGTATTAAAAAACAAACTTTTTTAGAAGTAATTTCGAGATTAAATTTCGAAATCATTGATCTACTTTTTCCGCAATTTTAGAGTAGTACTTTAGGTAGGGTAGTGTTCCGTTTTCTAGTAATAGTGCTAAAGTATACAGATCTCAAATGGTATTGCGTCGGACTGTAAAGGTCATAAAAATTTGAGATATAAGGAAGTGAATTCCGTTCGAATTCAAAATTATTTTTCGCCCATTTGTTTTAGGGAAAGTCATGTAACTATGCCAATTACAGAAAGCTAAAATTCTTTGACTTTCATCTGCTCTTCCTTTATTCCGTTCCGCACTGATTACTAGGCATTACTGTATTCTACTTGAAGTAAATCTGCAAGAGAAAACGCAGAAGTATAATCGAATTACTTATACTTATATTCTTTAAAAGAAGTTTTCAAGACCCCACAATATTAAGCGTAATCGGATCATACAAGATGCTCTAAATAGATGAAATAGAGTATTCTATCTTTTACTTAATTACTTTTGGATTACAGGAAACACATTTGTTCTTAAAGTTCTTTTCAAAACTAACTTGCATCTGGCCTAATACGATTCCTGCCCATCCGACTTGATTGACATGTACTTGTTTTCCATTTGCATTGCCTATTATTGTAGGTTTTTTAAGGAAGGTATGCGTATGTCCACCTAGAATCAAATCTATATTGCTAGTCTGCGCTGCAAGGTCATGATCTGACACCTTATTCTCTTTATATTTATACCCTAAATGAGATAAGCAAATCACATAGTGGCACCCCATATCTTGCTTTAGGATCTGGGCGTATTTATTGGCTTGTTTTATAGGATCTGCGTATTGAGTCTCCTTGTAGAGAGATTGCGGCACTAGGCTATCTAATTCTATCCCTACACCTAAGACACCCACTTTAATATCCCCTTTTTGGTAGACTTTATAGGGCTTCACTTGACCATTCATCACTGTGTTGCTAAAGTCATAATTGCAATTGATCAATTCGAAACTCGCTTGTTTAGCTTGCTTGTGAAGGGTATCTATGCCAGCATCAAAATCATGATTGCCTATGGTTGCTGCATCATACTTCATTTGACTCATTAGTTTAAACTCTAACTCGCCTCCAAAAAAATTGAAATAGGGAGTCCCCTGGAACATATCTCCAGCATCCAACAGAAGTACATTGTCTTGCTCCTTTCTAATCTTGTCAATGAGTGAAGCACGCTTCGCTGCACCACCCAATCCCGAATATCGGCTACCATCTTTAGGAAAAGCCTCTATCCTACTATGTACATCATTGGTATGCAAGATTGTAAGTGTACTCATCTTTGGCTTGTACAAATCTGTATGATGTAGCCCAGTAGCCAGTCCAAAACTTACTAATCCTCCTTGTCTAATAAATGTTCTTCTCTTCATAATAGTTTATCTAAGGATTCTACCTTCAATTTTGGATGCAATAACTTTATCAGCAGTTGCTTTATCTACAAACATATCTCTAAGCAAAACAGGATAAGTGGTTCGTTCACAACCAATAAAAAACTTACAATCACTTCCCCCATTTGCGATGTAATCCGGCAAGGCTATATTGTAAACTCTATCGGTCAACATCTCCCCTCCTATAGTGACCTCATCCACTTTTGAGTTCGCTATTTTCATTTGAAAATTCTTTGATACTGGCCAACCGCCGCTTCTTGCCACCCTGTCTAGAAAGGTAAGTAACAACTCCTGGTCAACATGCACTACCACTAGTGCATTATCAAAAGGCATCAGCTCAAATATTTTGCCTTTAGTAATATCTCCTTTTCGCAATAATGGAATTCTAATTCCTCCAGAGTTTTGCATTGCGAAGTCAATAGGTACCTCACTCAATTCATTTGCCTTATCGTAGATAACATCTGACATCCAATTGCCCAATGTACTTTCTGGTCTATCTTTTGGCATATCCTCTGGGCAAGTAGCGATCACACTATTCATTTCTCCATCCAACTTTTCTTTGTAAGGAGCTATCATATCTTTGATTAGTGCAGAAGTGACTGCTGTAGAATCCATTTGGTGCGCAGCATAATTAGATTCAGCAGTGTGCCATACTTTAGTACAACTATGAAGAATAGCTATACTAAAGAGCAGTAGAATGTAGTTTCTCATATGTTTCAATACTCTTTCTCTCAAAGATAAGTTAACCAAATTGCCTATCCTACCTATTTGGGAGAATAAGAAACTTAATGATAGCATGGTTCGGTAATTTTAGGAATTACTTCATCAGATTAATAGTATATGCTTGGATATTATATGCCTTGCTTTGCGATTTTGTCCTTTACAGCATGCAACTATGTACTCCTGAAATGCAATCTATTGAGATGCTTGACTAAAAAAGCGAACCAGGCTTGTGCGGAGGAGTAGCACCTAAGTGCGTATATGCTTTTTCGGTCACTTCACGACCTCTTGGGGTCCTTTTGATAAAGCCTTCCATAATCAAGAATGGCTCATGCACTTCCTCAATGGTACCTGCCTCCTCTCCTACTGCAGTAGCAATAGTGTTGATGCCTACTGGGCCCCCTTTAAATTTATGAATGATCGTACTAAGGATTCTATTATCCATCTCATCCAATCCATAGCTATCAACATTAAGTGCCTCTAAACCATACTTGGCTATTTTGTCATCAATCGTCCCATTACCTTTAACTTGCGCAAAATCTCTGATACGTCTTAGTAGTGCGTTGGCTATTCTAGGGGTTCCCCTACTTCGGCGAGCAATTTCATGATTCCCTTGCGGAGTGATTGGTATTTCTAAGATCGCAGCAGATCGCTCAATGATGCTTTCTAGAGTAGAAATATCATAGTAATCCAACAAACACGTAATCCCAAATCTTGCCCGCATAGGAGCTGTGAGTAGCCCCATCCTGGTAGTGGCGCCAATTAGAGTAAAAGGGTTTAGCGAAATTTGTATGCTTCTTGCACTTGGTCCTTGGTCTATCATCACATCTATATGATAATCTTCCATGGCAGAATACAAATATTCTTCAATTACATTATTCAGTCGATGTATTTCATCGATAAACAGAACATCTCCTTCCTCTAGATTAGTCAATAAACCAGCTAAGTCTCCAGGCTTTTCCAGTACTGGTCCTGAACTAACAGTTAACTTTGACTCCATCTCTTTACTGATGATATGAGATAAGGTAGTTTTCCCCAAGCCTGGAGGTCCATGAAGCAAAACATGATCTAATGCCTCCCCTCTCATTTTTGCAGCTTGTATAAAGACGGATAAGTTCTCTACTATTTTGGGCTGACCCGCAAATGCACTCAACTGTTGTGGTCGGAGTGCACGTTCTACCTGTTTTTCTTCATTCGAAAGATAGGAGGCGTTTGGATCATTGATCGGAAAATCCATATTTTATTTTCTTGGGGGTTTAGTCGCATGTATCATAGTCCCTTCACCCAAGCTGCTTATCTGCTTGTTGCATTCATTTAAAGCCTTACCTGATACAGAACACATCAAAGTACCTTGACAATCGTATAATTTTTTTTGCATTCCATCATCTAAAAGATATGCCCAGCCATCCGTATTGTATTTATACCTAGTGACTATATAAGGATTCATGTCCCCAGCGATATGTTTTAGCCATTTTGATTCACTAAAGCTATCTGCTTTAACACATGGTGACTTAGCTTTTTTAACCCCTCCAGTCATCCCTATCAAATTGATACAAGTCACTCTCACTATTTGTGATTCCATCATACATGCGCTCACTGCATCTTTTACGACATCATAATCTAGATTAACGGCTTGATTGTTCTCCAGTTTAAAATCAAGGATAGGCATTTCATTCGGTAAGAGTTTATCTCCATTACCTAATTCGAACAATATTCTACATCCATCTACACCTGTAAAATCCCTAACTATGGCTGTAGTAGCGCATTCTGTAGTTGGTTCAAAATCAGCGGGCTGAGTGGTAGTTGTCTCCCCATCTTCTATCGATGTCTTCCTCGACGGGCAAGCCATCAAAAAAAAGCAGGCAATAAGGATGAAAAACGGAAAATGCTTCATATAGGATTCTTTATTCAGATTTGTCTATTGTTCCCGGCATTGAAAGTCTGTCTGTTTCTATCAAAGCTGGTAAAATTTCTTCTAACTGGTCTGCATTAAAGTCTTTGAGGATGATATTCTTTTCGGCATCTAGAAGAAAAAGCTTAGGCGTTTTCTCGGCCATGTACTTCTGAACAAATCTACTACTTAAATCTGTATCTACGGTGTTTATCCACTCAGACAAACCGTTTTCTTCGATATACTTCCAGCAATCTGCTGTTTTCTCCCCCACCTTAGTACAACCTGCAAATATCTTCAAGCCTGTTCCTTTGTATTTATCCCAAAATGACTTCATGTAGGGCATAGAAGCTTTACAATGTGAACAGTTTGGTTGCCATAAGTATAGCAAGGTTACTGGTGCTTCTACGTCATATAAAGAAATGGGTGTACCGTCTTGAAGCTCCATATCGATCTTAGGTGCTGAATTTCCCAAAAGAAGTGGTTTTCTCATCCTTACATCTTCTATCATTTCCTCTAAATCCTCCTCTTTTACCCAAGGTGCCTTCCCTTTGCCATAGTACTCTTCAACAACGTGGACATACACAGCATCCATACCTATAAAATCTGAGCTTGCATACTCGAGCATAATGTGATCAAGAAAGAACTTAAAGTTCTTGCCACCTGGTTTCATCATTTGTAATACCTGGTCAATATGCCCATTGATAGATGGAATGGTTTGAGGAACTAACTGCTCCAGATAAAAGAATACTTTATTAAAAAGCGCTTCAGAGTTAAGTAGTCTCTCATCCGTCAAATCAATATGATCGAAATAGTGGTCTATTCTGAAAGCGTATTTTCTATTGATTATTTCTTCTTCTGTGCCTTCATAACTAGGAACTGGGGTTTCTAGTTCCATTCGTATAAGTTGCGCTACTAGTGAATTAGGTGCTTTAGCAATAAAAGCATCTCGCTGAGTACTCAGTTCTTTTAATTTGCTAGTAAACTGGCTGCGTAATTTCGTCCCAGTAGTAGGATCTGCCTCTTCACGCAGACGTTCATTAATAGCATTCAAGGCATTTACTTGATTATTAGAAAACTGGACATAATCTATGTAGATGGAATTATACTTTGAATCGGTGAATTTTGTAGGCTGATATAGATTGCTCGCATCTGCCTCTACCGTAAAGTGCTGGTCATCTACATCTACAACAAAAGAAACAAATTCATTTTCCGGCAAAAGCACTGCCATGTATACACCAGCATCTAATACTTTGTCTGTAGTATGGATAAATTTTCCCGGGGAAATAGCACGTAAAGTATCTAATACAGGGTAACGATTGAGGAATTCATGCGCAAAAATGAGCTCTGAAGAACTGTAATTAGCTATATTAATCTCTATTTTATGTCCACTTTGTGCAACTCCAGATGCACAAACAAGTAACATAAAAAAGAGTCCAACTAGAGATTTTTTTATCTTTTCTAACATGATGTAATATTAGCGCATTTATTCAAATCAACGATAAAAACGGTAAAAAACTGCAATAATTTGTTAGTTTTGCGCCGATTTTATATTATTCTGTAAAAATTTATACTCAATGGGTGGTTCAAAAATAACAATAACAAGAAGAAAAAAGCTTAGCGTACCAGATGATCCAATTATTCCATTTATAGAAGGTGATGGAATTGGTCCAGATATATGGAAAGCAGCTCAAAAGGTACTAGATGCGGCAGTTGCTAAAGCATTTGACGGTAAGAGAAAAATTCACTGGAAAGAAGTATACGCTGGTCAAAAGGCAAAGGATAGGACAGGAGACTGGCTTCCACAAGCAACTCTAGATGCAATGAATGAGCACCTAGTCGGAATAAAAGGACCATTAACTACACCTGTAGGTGGCGGTATCCGTTCTTTGAATGTGGCTCTTCGTCAAAAGTTGGATTTGTATGCATGCGTGCGTCCAGTAAAATGGTACAGAGGTGTTCCATCTCCTGTAAAGAAGCCAGGTCTAGTAGACATGACTATCTACAGAGAGAATACTGAAGATATATATGCAGGTATCGAGTTTATGCACGGTACTGAAGAAAATGAAAAAGTAAAGTCATTCTTGATGAACGAAATGGGTGCTAAAGGTATCCGTTTTCCTAAGACGGCTTCTATCGGTGTCAAGCCAGTATCTATAGAAGGTACAGAAAGACTAGTTAGAGCAGCTATCAAAGGTGCGCTTAATAGCAAAGCCGAATCTATCACTTTGGTACACAAGGGTAACATCATGAAATTTACGGAAGGTAAATTTAAAGAATGGGGTTATGCTTTAGCGAAACGTGAATTTGGCGCTACTGATCTTGATGGTGGACCATGGCAAGTGATCGATCACAAAGGACGTAAGATTATCGTAAAGGATGTTATCGCAGATGCATTCTTACAGCAAATAATCTTGAGACCTGCTGAATACGATGTAATCGCTACACTAAATCTTAACGGAGATTATATCTCTGATGCACTAGCGGCAATCGTAGGAGGTATCGGAATTGCTCCAGGTGCAAACATCAACTACGAAACGGGTGTTGCCATCTTTGAAGCTACGCACGGTACTGCACCGAAGTACGCTGGTTTAGATAAGGTAAATCCTAGTTCAGTAATCCTATCAGGAGTAATGATGCTAAACTATATGGGATGGAAGAAAGCGGCAAAGACGATAGAAAAAGGATTGAAGGGAGCTATCAAAGCAAAGCGCGTTACTTATGATTTCGAAAGATTGATGAAAGGTGCTACTTTACTTAAGTGTTCTGAGTTTGGTGATGAGATCATCAAAAACATGTAGACAATCGATTTTATATAAAAATCAAAAAAGTCGCTGCACCTGTGTAGCGACTTTTTTTTGTGTCCATGTATAAGAATGATACACGCATATTTATAGAATTTGCAAAGACCCTTTGCATGAATAGATTTCTCGCAAAGATCACACAGCTTCACTAAAGAGTGCATAGATAGAGAACATAGAGCGATTCTAACGAATACAATCTAATGCGCAAGTAAACACATAGCCATTGTGCAAACCTGAGGCCGCTTGACTTCTTCTGGACACCATGAAACTAGTGGATACTATCAACAAAACCAAAATGGAGTCAGATGTTTCTTTTCATCTAGCA
>JALZVN010000299.1 GCA_023299965.1 Saprospiraceae bacterium
AGCAGGAGAGATGACGGTAACCTTTATAGTTACAGATGAGTGTGGAAATTCAAACAGCACGGTTGCGCTGTTTATCATTAGAGATACAACTTCTCCATTGATTGATGTATCTGCTCAAGACATCGTGGTTGAGTGTGATGGCACTGGAAACCAAGCAGAGTATAATACTTGGATAAATAATAGAGGTGGTGCAAGTGCAAGCGAAGATTGTGGCACTGTAAGCTGGAGTCATTCAGCAGGACCATTAAATAGTGCATGTGGATTGACAGGAACCATTCAAGTAGAATTTACGGCTATTGATCAATGTGGCAATACAGATCGAGTGAATGCAAGTTTCATTATTGAGGATACGACAGCTCCAGATTTCAGTAATGTGCCAGCAGATATAGATGTTGAGTGTGATGCACTTCCTCCAACCGAATTGCCGGATGTGAGTGATGATTGTGATAATACAATTACAGTAACGCATACAGATAATATCATTGCTGGATCTTGTCCACAAGCATATACGATAGAAAGAACCTTCTCTGCTACAGATGCATGTGGGAATATAAATTCAACTGTACAGAATATTAATGTATCGGATAATACTGCGCCAATATTGACTAATGTTCCTTTAGATATGACATTCGAATGTAGCTCTGTACCAGAATTAGGGAACCCCGTATCTATTACAGATAACTGCGACCCTAATGCAACGGTATCACTTGCTGAACAAGTCATTCCAGGAAATTGCCCTCAATCATTCACAAGAGTGAGAACTTGGACGGCGATTGACGCCTGTGGTAATGTGGCAGCTGCATCTCAAAATATCTTTATTCAGGATGTTACTGAACCGCTTATCATTGGTGCTCCAGAAGATCTAGTTATTGATTGTGGTCAATTGCCACCACCAGTACCAACACTTCAAACACTTGATAATTGTGATAATGATGTTACTTTAGAGTTTGAGGAAATCAATACAGTTCCAAATTTTGATTGTACTGATTCATATGAAATAACAAGAACTTGGACGGCGACAGATGATTGCGGAAATTCATCAGTAGCGACACAAACGATTACAGTAGGTGGAGATCCAGTACCACCAGTATTGACGGGAGTACCAATAGACGCTACGTTTGAATGCAGCTCGATGCCAAGCTTTACTGATCCTGTAAGTGCTACAGACAATTGCGATCCAAACGTAGAAGTCATCTTTACTGAAATAAGGGTGCCTGCCGCTTGTGAAAATACATTTACAATTGAGAGATCATGGACGGCGATAGATGCTTGTGGAAATTCATCAGTTGCATCACAAACAGTCACGGTAGAAGATACTACCGTACCTGTAATGTTAAATGTGCCGACAGATGAATTTATTTCTTGCGGAGAATTGCCCGGTCCGGCACCAGTGGTCTTAGCTACTGATAATTGCGACAGCAATGTAAATATAGAGTTTAATGAAACCAGCACATTGACTACGGTATCATGTATGGATTCATATACCATTAATAGAGTTTGGGTAGCAACAGATAACTGTGGAAATAGTATGCGTGCAGAGCAAATAATAACCGTTGTTGGAGATGATGCAGCACCAGTATTAGCAGATGTGCCAAATGATATGACGGTAAGCTGCGAGGAGAATATTTCTAATCTTCCAAACGTCAGCGTTACTGATAATTGTGATCCGAATATTTCACTTGTTTTCTTTGAGGATCAATTAGGAGGGGCTTGTCCGCATTCATATCAAATAGTAAGAACTTGGGAAGCTAGTGATCCCTGTGGAAATACTGTATCACAAACACAGACTATTACGGTAGAAGATAATGTAGCTCCATTAATAACAGGAGTGCCTTTAGACCTGTCAGTTTCATGTACAGGAGACTTTGATCCAACCGTTCCACAAGTATTTGCGACAGATAATTGTGATCCAAACGTATTTATTCAATTTGCGGAGAATACCATTGCAGGTACTTGTCCAGGGAGTTTTGAATTGATACGTACGTGGAGTGCATCAGATGCATGTGGAAATGAAACAGTAAATGAACAAAGAGTATTTGTAGGTGATAATACAGATCCAGTATTTATGAATGTTCCAGAAGATATTACCATTGAATGCGGCAGCTTTACAGAACTTCCAGCACCAGTGGCAACAGATAATTGTGATGGTGCATTGGAGGTTGACTTTGTAGAGAATAGAGTAGATGGATCATGTCCTGGCGAATTTACTATCCAGAGAACGTGGTCTACTCAGGATGCATGTGGCAATGTGGCTGCAGTTACGCAGGAGGTCTTAATAAGAGATAATACAGCTCCAATTATTGTTTCTACTCTTGCTGATTTGACGATTAATATATCAGCTGGAGAAGAGATACCTGCGGCAGAAGAAATATTAAGTTTTGATAATTGTGATTCTTCACCTGTAGTAGAAGTTACCGAAACGATATCCGGTGGATGTGATTATCAGATTACAAGAGTATATGAAGTAAGCGATAATTGTGGTAATGTAAGTACTGCAACACAAATAATTTCAGTAGAAAATGCATTTGCGGTAGACATCTTAGTAGATGATACTATGATATGCACTGGAGAATTTGCGAACTTAGGAGCAAATGCATCAGATCCGAACTTTACGTTTATCTGGACGAGTGATGGGGGAGAAATAGACAATCCAGAAAGTAATCAGGTGTCGTTTACGGCAGCTGATGCAGGAGTGTATACTATAGCGCTGTTAGCGTCTTCAGAAGATTGTGAAATTTCGCAAACGATACAAATAGAGGTAGGAGAAACAGAGGATTTCGTAATTACTAATAATGCCCCAGGATGTGAAGGAGATAGCCTTGTATTAGAAGTGATAGGTGGTAATAGCTATGCTTGGAGTGGACCGAACAGCTTAATGGATTCTACTGGGCAAATTACCATTGCAAATGCAAGTGCTATTCATAATGGAATTTATAGTGTGACGGTTACTTCTGCATCTGGATGTACAGGAATTTTAGAAGAAGAAGTTATGATTGGAAACAACCTAGATGTAATGGCGAGTTACAATGGACCAATCTGTGAAGGTAGTACACTAGAATTATTCGCCGAAGGAGGAGATCTGTATGCATGGGAAGGACCAAATGGATTTACATCTTCGGAACAAAATCCTACACTTACCAATCTAGAGTTATCCCCAGGCTTGCACTTCTATGAAGTGACGGTAAGTACCATTTCAGGTTGCACAGGTACAATGTCACTTGGAGTTGAAATACTAGAATCAGAAAATATCTCAGTAATAGATGACCTTGTGGTATGTATAGGAGAAGATATAGAGTTAGGAGTTAACGGAGGGGCTAATTTCCAATGGACTGGTCCTTTAGGATTTAGCTCAATAGAGCAGTTTCCAATAATATCAAATACTACATTGGATATGTCTGGGATATACTCAGTCATAATAGATATGAACACAAATTGCAGAGTGGAAAAACAAATAGAGGTTATTGTTCAAGATTGTGCTTGTGATCTGGATGTAGAAATAGCTTTGATTACTAATGAACTTTGTGATGAGAAAAATGGTACTGCTGTATTGATACCAAATAGGTACACGTATTTGTGGTCAGATGGCATATTTGGATCGACAAGAGAAGATCTTGCAGCGGGTGTGTATGAAGTACTTGCTACAGATGATGTAGGATGTGAGCAGGAAGTTACGGTTACGATAGGTAGGGAAGGAGATTGTGAATCTACAGACGATTGCATATCTCCAGTAGTAGTAGATCTCTTGATTTTGTCTACTTCTTGCGGTGAGGAAACTGGTTCCATCACGATTACTTTATTGGACGATGCAAGTTTATATAGCTTCAATTGGAGTGATAATGATGGAGAGTTTGGAGAAGGAGAACATCAGTTACTAGGTCTTGCAGCAGGATTCTATACTGTAACTATTTCAGATGTGGATGATCCTACTTGTATTATAATAGAAGAAATTCTTATAGATAATTCTAATGGAGTCAAACCATCGGGTATTGATATTTCTGCGGCAACATGTGGATTAGAGAATGGCGCTGTTGTATTGCAACCAGATGAGTATGAATATTTATGGGTAGAGAGTGGAATCATTTCAGGGACAAGAGACGATCTTGCAGCAGGAACTTATGAATTGATCGTTACAGATCCTAGTACACCAGATTGTCCAACTTTTATTACAGTAGAAGTGTCTCAGGTCGGTGGTATCGATAGTGAAGTCAACATTGTTTCAGAATCTAACTGTGGCGAAGCAAGTGGAGAAGTTATAATAACTGCTCTTGATGTATTGCCAAATCAGATCATTTGGTCTGACGGATTTATAGGAGATAATAGAACAAGGTTGGCAGCAGGCATCTACGAAGCGTATCTGACAAATTCTGTAGGGTGCAAGGATACGATTTCATTTGTATTGCAAAATGTTGTGTCCGATATCGCGATCGCAATAGATACTGTAAGAAATGTTACGTGTCATGGCGGAAGTGATGGCGGTATAGATTTTACTACCAGTCCAGTATTAGATGCAAATGTAAACTATACAGTATATATTGAAGATGTAAATGGAACTAGATATACGAATGAAAATCTAGGTGAAGGTTCTTATTGCGCGGTAGTAAGAGACGATAGTGATTGTATAGCAGGAGTTTCTTGCTTTGACGTACTTGCGCCAAATGCTTTAGAGGTTGTTTTGAGCGTAGATAATGGTAACTGTGTTGATGTCCTCGGATCTATCAATGTAGAGTCCCTTGGAGGAAATGCACCTTACCAGATATTGTGGGCAGACCTTGATGCAAATGAAGATCAACAGTTTACAAGAACAGAATTAGCATTAGGTACTTATAGCTTTACGATTGTAGATGCTTTAGGGTGTAGTCGAGGGATGAATGATATTACGCTTACGGATTGTATTTCAGTGACAGATGTGAGAGTAGATACAATTTATGCAACTACCTATATAGATAAGACAATTACGCTTTGCATTGATACGTCCTTGATAGGGTCTACTCTTGGGCAGCTATCAGAATGCGAATCTACTAATTTTGGGACGTACGAATTTGTGAGTGAACACTGCATAGATTATACACCAGATAGCACTGCCACTATTATGGATATAGAAGAATTTTGTCTTGAAGTATGCAATGATCAAGGGACTTGTTGGAATACTACGATCATTATTGATCTGGTACCAAGATGTGAAGAAGGGTTGCAACTATTTGACGAAGATTTCATGACGCTTACTTCTCGTGATTGTGATAAGGAGTTGACTGAATACTGTCTTGAAGTTCCGATTTCTCAGATAGATAGTTTCATATTCTTGGACAACGATATTCAGATAGAACGAACTGTAGGATGTAATTACGATTCTATTTTTAGGTACTCTTATTTTGCCATATCGGATCTAGGAGCATCAGGAACATATACTTTAGAGGATTGGTCTGTAAACGATGATGTATTTAGCGGAGAGTTTAACACGCTAGATGAATTGATTGACTTGTTTAATGTATGGGATCCATCGGGGAGTTGGAGCCTCGATACCCTGTCCTTCTCGATTATAGGGGGTAGTTCTACGAATACATATGGTGAATTGAATGTGACCAGTGTAAGCACTGGAGCGTTTGCGATAATTGAATTGAATAGTCAATTTGTTCCATTTGCAATAGCATTAGAGTTGACGCCAGGAGAGCACGATATCACGGTGATTGATAGGGTTACGGGATGCGCAGATTCAATAAGCATACTAGTTGAGTGTTTAGAAATCGTTACAGAACCAGACATTATAGATATCTTCTTAGAAATAGGGATGGATACTACGATATGTTTAGATGTTTCAGAATTGAGTTCAGAAGTGGCTTCAGTCCTAAACTACTGTGAAGATATTTCTACCGAGGTAGTGAATTATGAAGTCGTAGATGATTGCATAAATGTTACTGCAGAATTTTTGGGAGATGATATTGGATGCTTTGTCTATTGTGATGAGAATGATGTTTGTGACACATTAGTAATCTTCTCAGTTGTTGTAGTAGAGGGAGCAGCAAGTCCACCGATTGCAATGGATGATGATACAATCACATTGGTGAACTTCCATGTACTTAATATTAATATCGAACAGAATGATACATTTAATATCGAAACAGACTCCATATTTATAACTAGCGATCCTCAATATGGACGATTGATTCAGAATATAGATGGAACATTCGATTACATACCATCTGAAGATTTCTGTGGAAAGTTAGACTCTTTCACATATATTATAACGGGACCATTTGGTTCAGACGAAGCGACGGTTCTGATAGACATTTTATGTGAAGATTTGACGATATTCAATGGTATCTCGCCAAACGGAGATGGTATCAATGATTCGTTTACCATAACGGGAATTGAAGCATTCGAGTACAATATGGTCACCATATTCAATAGGTGGGGCAATCAAGTTTACCATAGACAAGGCTATACCAACGACAATGGTTGGCGAGGCACTTGGAAGGGGAGAGACCTTCCGGATGGTACATATTTCTATATTGTCGACACAGGAGAGGGAAGGAAATTTACTGGATATATCCAGATTCATAGGTAAATCGATCATACTATAAATGTACATGGGGCTACAAGATTAATTTCTTTGTAGCCCTCTTTTTTTTCAACAAGATCCTCTAGATATTTCAAAATTTCTGACACCATAACATCTTGTTTTTATAGAGTCGGTTTTTATTAAATACAAGAACATATTAAGCTATTTACATATATGAATTATTATTAATATGTTGTTGGTTGCCAGAGTATTAGCTTTAATTATGTTAAATTTTAGAAGATTAAGTTCATTGTTGCATTTTATCGGCACATCTTGGTACTAAGGCATAGTTTTTGGACTTGTCGAGTAGGTATTTCTCAAAAGAGATACCATAATAAATATTATGAGAAAGACGATACTAATTACACTATTTTTTCTTGGTATGTTCGGGATTATTAATGCCCAACAAGAGCCATTGTATACCCAATACATGTTCAATAGTTTATCATTCAATCCAGCGTACGCAGGGTCGCATGAGTACATGAGCATCAGGCTGCTTTATAGAAACCAGTGGGTTGATTTTGAGGGCGCGCCTAAGTCGCAAACTTTTACTGTTCATTCACCAATCAGTGATCGCGTTGGACTTGGTCTAGCTGTATTCAATGATGAGATCGGTGCGACTAGCACTACTGGAGCTAATATTAGTTATGCTTACAGGTTTTTAGTAGGACCAGGAAAATTGTCCATAGGTTTGCACGGTGGTTTTACAAATTGGAGAGCAGATTTTAATCAACTCAAGTTTAGAGATCCCTTTGAAAGTGATGTAGCTTTTAATGGCATAGAGGAGGTTCAATGGTTGCCCAACTTTGGTGCGGGACTTTTTTACTATTCTAAAATCTGGTACGCAGGTTTCTCTGCTCCTAGATTATTAGAAAACAATTTGAGAGATAGAGAGGTAACCAATGTGTCGCAGTCTGCAAGATTGAGAAGACATTATTATTTCCATGCTGGGGCGGCTTTGCCATTGGCAGGAGATGATTTGGTGTTCAAGCCCTCTTTGATAATTAAGAATGTTGG
>JALZVN010000300.1 GCA_023299965.1 Saprospiraceae bacterium
CCCGCACTTTGTCTACAATTCGCTTAACTCCATTCAGAATCTGATCTTTAAAAATGATAGTTATGGAGCAAATTACTACTTATCCAAATTCTCCATGTTGATGCGCCAGAGTTTGCAGTTTACAAGTGTGAATTTTATCTCCCTGCGACAGGAATTTGATTTCTTGTCTAATTATTTAGAATTAGAAGCGCTCCGATTTCCTAATAAGTTTGATTATACTTTCATCCTAGACGATTCCTTAGATGCAGAACGGATGCGAATCCCTTCTTTAATCTTACAGCCCATAGTAGAAAATTCTATTAAGCATGGTTTTGACAATATTGACTACCCAGGAGTGTTAACGATAAAGGCCACTACAAATAATAATCTGCTTGAAATTTCAATAAAAGACAACGGAAATGGAGTACGTAAAGCCCATCCAAAACAAAATAAAAGTATAGAAGAACATAAGTCCTTTGGTACTAAAATGGTTAGCAACAGAATAGAATTATTGAATAAATCTCACTTTGACAAGCAGGCTACAATTAAAGTTCTGCAATCTGAAGTTGGATATCAAACTTTGTTTATTTTGCCGATTAGATATGATTAAGATCAAAGCATTAATAGTAGAAGATGAGCTCAATAACCAAGAATTATTGACCAATCTACTCAAGCAATATTGCGAGCATGTAGAGGTGTGTGGAGTAGCAGAGTCCGTCTCTGATGCTGTTTCCAAGATCGAATCCCATTCACCTGATATTGTTTTTTTGGACTACCAACTACAAGGAGGTAGTGGCTTTGATGTGCTTGATGCTATTGATAATCCTACTTTTAAGGTGATTTTCATTACAGGGTATTCTGAGTATGCCATCAAGGCCTTTAAATATGCCGCCCTTGACTATATACTGAAACCAATTAATATTTCTGAATTAGTTGATGCCGTAAAAAGGTTTGAGCCAGGGGGGAAGAACTACAGCACAAACTATAGTTATCTAAAAGCCCAAATAGTCCAAACGGAAAAAGAACTAGATAAAATGGTGATTCCTGATAAAAAAGGATACCAAGTGGTTGACCTCAACGAAGTCATTTTTGTACAGGCTATCAACTCCTTTGTCAAGTTTTATCTTGTAGGGGGGGAGGTTATAGTATCCACTCAATCACTAAAATATTACGAAGAGCTACTTTCGAAAGATCTCTATTTCAAGATCCATAAGTCCTACATTATAAACATATATATGGTCAAAAGCGTCAGTCCAGGTAGGGGAGGTAAAGTCTTACTTTCGGGTGGACATGGAGTGCCAATTGCCATTAGAAGAAAGCCAATCTTCCTTAAGTTTCTGAAATCCCGACCTGGTCTTTAGCCTTTTCATAACGATGACCTGATTGACAAAGGATAGACTAAATCAAAGATAATCCTTACCATGTTTGGGATATCATACAAATCCCATCCTCATATCCTAATTATTTATTACCTTTATGCCTTCTACTTAGGGTACAGACTTCCTACATTCGAATTATTTCTTATTAGTTACTAATTCCTGTACCCAGAATAGGGTGTTTTTTTAATCAAAATTTAATAATGGGCAAATCACAAGAATCCTTCAACAAAAAAGAAAAAGAAAAGAAAAGACTCAAAAAGCGTAAAGAAAAGCTGGAGAGAAGAGAGCAACGTAAAGTTGAAAAGGCGGAAACTGGCCCTAAGTCTTTTGAAGAGATGTTGTCTTATGTAGATGAGAATGGTAACCTTTCCAAAGAGAAGCCGGATCCATTGAAAATGAAAGTAGAGATCAAGCTCGAAGATATTGTGATCGGTGCTGCCTCTAGATCTGAAGAAGAGCTTGATCCTATCAGAATTGGTAGAGTGAAGTTCTTTAATGATGAGAAAGGGTATGGATTTATCACAGACCTAGAAACGAAAGAAAGTGTATTCGTACATATCAACAATATAGCTGAACCTATCAAGGAGAATGATAAGGTACAGTTTGAGGTAGAGATGGGACCTAAAGGACCCAATGCAGTTAGAGTCAAAATGGCTCCCAAAGCACCACCTAAGCCTAAGACTCCAGTTAAGAAGGAAGAAGCTGGAGTAAAGTCAGAAGTAAAGCCAGAAGGAGAAGCACAGGAGAAACCAGAGGTAAAAGATGATACTCCACCTGCTACTAGCTAAAATTGCCCAAAGATTTTTATAATCATAAAAGGTGTTCAGAATACTTCTGAACACCTTTTTTATTGCGCTATATCATGTGTAGTTCAAATGGTATAAATTGGTATAAGGAGTACTTTTTTTGGACTAGCGCTGAGAAAGGGGGCGACCATAGGAGCAGACCGTAGCGCAGCGAAGGGCCGAGCTGTATAGCGAGCCCTGTATCATAGCGACCCTGGTATTCGCATTTTCGCGAAGCTCAGGGTAGGCCCCAGATCATCCATCCTTTACTGGTGAAAATCTAAGTCCAAATCATCCTCCATCATAGCGAGCACCTCATTGACTTCTTCTATCCGTAGATCCGTTTTCATGCTCAGCATCACTATCTCTTCTGGTTCTCTGATCAATACAAATAGGTTTTTGATCTTCTGGTCCTTAGCGTCTTCTCGGATCATGATATTGACCTTGGTGCCGTCTTCACGCATTTGTATGAGATCTTCAAAAGAACTTTGGCGAAGCTGAGTAAACAAGTCAGTGATCAATTGATCTTTCTTTGGATTATTATTAGAAGAGACCATCAATTTTACCTTATTTACCTTTTTCATTAGGTTCAAACTTTCCTTTTCTATAGGGTCATCCGTACTTAATTTGGCAATATCAGCACTCACATCTATTAACCATCCAGGTATAGTCATTTTGACTTCATGGTCAAGTAATCTAAAAGCCTTATAAAAGGAATTGATGTCTTTCGTTTGAGAGAAAGAGGCTGCTGGGACTAGCATTAGCCCACACAGCAATAGCTGTATAATAGTTTTCATTTCAATTGTTTTTTGTGATAGTATACCATTGAGCGTTTAAGTATATCAAACGCCCAATGGTATTTTCAATTAGTTTCCAGACCCTACTTTTTCAAGATGTTCTGCACCTGAGATGTCGATATTGTTCGCCAACTTTGAAATCTTATCAAGATCAATATCGCCAACGAAACTTAGCATCACAAATTCCTCAGCAGCTCCCACTAGTAGCAGCAATTCGCCAATCTTGTCAGCTTCTTCCTTTACCCAGATCCGAACATTTTGGCCCTTATCTCGCACCGTGACCAACACTTCATATTCTTTAGTATTGATCGTATTCATAGCCTCTTTGTATCTCTCTAGAGGGTTTATATCTGTTTTGAGTACGCGGAGCCCTTTGATATCCTTTATAGTTTCCATCACCGCCTTCGCTTCTGGATCATTGTCCACCTCATTCAAGTCGAGCTTCGAGATGAGGCTAAACATTTTAGGACTTACGTATACGACAGTGAAATCTTCATTATCTATATACTGTTGAAAATATTTCTCTATGGCATCCGATTGTGCCTGCACATTGAGTGAAAAGGCTGCGATAAAAAGAACAATTATATATTTCATTTTTACTTTTTTTTAAAATTTGTGTACTAATATTATTTTAGTATTGGTATGGACTTAGTTCTCGACAGGCCCTTGATGGCTTGTTGCTTACCATCGTCTATTTTATTAGAGACGAGAGCAAGAGCTGCTTTCAGTTCTAGGTATGCTTCTAGAGATTCGTTCTCTTCGTCAAGGGTTCTCACCCGTTCAGAATCTGCCATTTGCGTACCACTAGATCCCATCTGATTGTATAGGAAAAAAGTCGCCCCCATAAGGACCGCCACCGCAGCGGCTACTTTCATGATGCGTCCTAGAGAGATTACCTTGGTTTTTGTAGGGACCGCCTTGTGTTGGATTTGCTCCATCACGGCAGCTTCAATACTGTCCAGGCTTACTTCTTTTTTCGCTTCTTGAAAATAAGAAAACAAAGGTTTGTATTGAGTCAAGGATGGATGCACGTCTGCACTAGAAAAATAAGTCTTGAGTGTAGATTCCTCCTGCAGGTCGGTTTCTCCAGCCCAATATTTTTCTACTAAGTCCTTTATATTATTATACTCCATAGCTATCGGTTTTTAAAAATTCTTTCTTGATATAGTTTCTAGCTCTATAAATGTTCACCTTGACCTGATCTACACTGATTTCTAGTATATCTGCGATCTCCTTATATTTCATCTCTTCGATGTCTCTGAGTTGTATGCACATCCGCTGTACTTCCGGTAGCTTAGCCATTATATCTTGGATAGTTCTCACCGTATCATTGGATTGCGTTATCGTCTCTGGGGTATGTGTTTTATTGACCACATCGTAGCCTTCAGGGATGCCACGAGTTTTGGAGTGCTTGGAGCGCAACTTATCGATGGATAGATTGCGCGTCATCTTCATCACCCAGGCAGGTTTGTTCTCTATTTTTGCTGCTTCGACACGCTTATTCCACACTTTTATCATGATCTCTTGCACGACGTCTTCAGCCACCATGGTACTGCCCACTATGCTGAGAGAAAGACGGTAAAGCCGTTGCTTCATCGACATAAAATCATTTGTAAATTCTTCTACGGTCATTCGAGTATAGGACGTTTTGATTAAATTAATTGTTACACGTATATGTACACACGCTGTAGATTTGGTTGCAATTATCACTAAGCTAGGCCAATATAGCAGTTTGAGAGGGTATTGTACTCATTATTGCGAGTTTGTGTAATACCATTTGTAGTTTAAAATGGCGTATAAGATTTTAGATAGAAATGATTAAGATCGAGGTGACCGCCCATTGCGCAGCAATATTGATCCAGCGGATCAATATAGGAAGGGAACTGTCGAAAACTAGAGACAGCATGTAAGCTCTCTGTATAATAGCCTTAGCTATTATGTCCCGATAGCTATCGGGATTTAACGAAGAGCTTGATTATTTGTATCAAACTATGTGCGTCGTTTTAAATTTCACATGGTATAAGGTATGATGTGGGCGGTCCCCTCTGCCATAGCGCCAGCCAATGCCACTCGGGGCCAGGCTATCTCGGACTCCGCGTTCGCTTCGGTACTGGTCTGCTGAAGATAGCAGCCCAGCACATCCCTTCCTTTGGTCGGTATTCCTGACTATCCTTACCGCAAAAGAGGTTTTTGGTAGTTTTTTGTTAAAATATCAAAGAGGTAGTCATTTTTTTGGTGAATTGAGGTCTTTTAGGCTCTGCTTCGAAATAATGTAGATATGGATCATATCCTAAGCAATACTATTTTCTTTAAGTTGGCTGAGATTGGCTCCTTTTCAACCAAAAGCCATCAACTTAGCTTTTTTTAACATTTAAATATTGGCGCTTCTAAAAGCTTTGAAGTATACTTGCGATAATTATTCCCATCTTTAAAGAGCATAATAAACTCTGCTTCACATAATTATGTATGCCTCATTAATATTTGTGCAGTATAGTATACTATACTAGGCAGCGTTTTCGTTAAATAATTTTGTAAACACTTGTAGTATTAGAATTATCGACTATATTTGTGCTACTATGGTAATCTTGCCAAAGAACCAGCACAAAGTAGCTAGTTGCATCAAAAACTTATTTTATGAATAAGAATAGAAAATCAACAGAATCAGCAAATTTGTGTTCCATGAGCTTCCTTAAAGTATTGAAGTCTAGGATTAAGAAGGCAGATAGAACATCTGTTAAATCTCATTCCGAATCTAGATTAAAAGGCCTAAATGCCTTTAACTCAAAATTTAGAGCATTACCAGGCTAATTTGCTTTAAGAAACAACTATCCAAAGACTAAACGGCACTATATAGTATATGGTGCCGTTTTTTATATTTTTGTGATAGAATCTCCAGCGTGAAGAAAATTGATAAACTTCTTATTAAAAATTTCATAGGTCCCTTTTTTGTGGCTTTTATGGTAGCGTTATTTGTATTGACATTACAATACTTATGGGTACATATTGATGATATCATTGGACGGGGGGTAGGCTTTTTTAGATTAGTCGAGATAGTGGGCTACCTATCAGTCTCCTTATTTCCTATGGCTTTACCCTTGGGAGTGTTGATTTCATCTGTTATGGTCATGGGAAATCTTTCTGAAAGATATGAGCTGACTAGTATGAAATCCGCCGGTATACCCTTAGTAAGAGTGATGGCGCCACTAGCGATGATTTGCAGTTTTGTGGCAGTTTTTTCATTCTTATCCTCCAATTATATTATTCCTTTCACCAACCTTCAGTTCAAGTCTAGACTATATGATATCAGAAACAAAAAGCCAACCTTGAATCTAAAAGAAGGCTTGTTCAACTATGACTTCAAGGGTTTTGTGATATATATCGGTAAAAAAGACAAGAATGGAAGAGATCTAGAAGACGTTATTATTTATGATGAGAGTAATTCTACTTCGCAGGGATTAAGCGTTACGACAGCGTCACGAGGAGAGATGTATACAGTGGACGATGGGCGTTATTTCGTTATGAATTTGTACGATGGCGGTAGAAATCAAGAAACCAACAAGCGCTATGTGGGGAAAGACAAAAATTTTCCTTTTGTCCGGACCAAATTTAAGAAGCACAATATGGTCTTTGATTTATCTCAGTTTGATGATAAGGAAACAGATCAAGAGCTTTTCAAGAGTCATCAATCTATGATGAGCATTTCTAAATTAAGGACTGCCATAGATTCTCTGGATGTGAAATTAGATGGTCGATATGAACAATTGCACAAAAACTTGTATCGTAATTTCTACTTAGAAATGAAGAAGGATACTGCCAATTTTGGGCAGCCTACTTCTACAGAAAAGGAATATTCCAAAAAGTATGACGCTAAGAATTCCCTAAACAAAGAGGCTCAGATCAAAAAGGATTCGTTAAGAAAGGATAGCACAACGAAAGTTACAACTGCGCCGATCTCAGAAAAAACCAAGACTACAAAGAGTGTTGCGATCACGACTACGACTCAAATAGATGAGGCAGTAAAGAAAACGAAGTCGAACTTAAAAAAGGCTTCAAAAAATCTTCGCGTAGAACAAATTTTGGATCAAGATATCAAAGAGTATCCAAATATGGTAGAGACTTTTAAGATAAAGGACCGGCCTCAAATCATTGCCAAAGCGCGAAATTCGGTAAGAAGTATCCATAGTTTGGCAGCATCTAGCTTCCGAACCTTAGACTCTGAAAAAGAAAAGAAGGTCAAGCATATCTATATTTTGCACACCAAATTCACCTATGGATTTATCTGTTTGCTCTTTTTGTTTATTGGTGGACCGATGGGGGCTATTATTCGAAAAGGAGGATTTGGTATGCCTTTGTTGATATCCATTGGCTTTTTTGTGAGCTTTATATTTCTCAATCTTTTATTTGAAAAACTAGCAGAATCATTCGTGTTGCCCGCCGCGGCGGCAGCTTGGATGCCCATCTTTATTTTACTACCTATCTCCGCTCTCTTGACGTATCAAGCGATGAGTGATAAGCAGATAGTTAGCTTTGACTGGGTGAGTACTTTGATGAATAAGCTCAGAAATAGATACAAGTGGTTTAGGGTTTTGACCGGAGGAGAGGTATAGAGGTGTCTTTATTAA
>JALZVN010000301.1 GCA_023299965.1 Saprospiraceae bacterium
GCAGCAGATTCTGATGACAATCCATGGCATTACAAGTTCACTTGGAATCCTAGGAATGTTGTTTTAGCAGGTCAAAGTACAGCAAAGTATCTAGTAGATAATAAGCTTACCTATGCACCGTATAGAAGGCTATTCAAAGATGCTCCTTTGATAGATATCAAAGACGTAGGAAATTTTGAAATGTATCCTAATAGAGATTCCTTAGACTACCAAGAGATCTATGGTCTGCAAGAGACACCCAACTTGATTCGAGGCACCTTGCGTAGACCAGGTTTTTGCAATGCTTGGAATGCACTCATCACTTTAGGTCTTACAGACGATACTTACAAAATTGATAACAGCGATTCGCTCAGCTACAATGATTGGGTAGACGCCTACGTCAGAAATGAAATCGGAAATACGACTCAAGAAAGAATAGCCAGCCTACTGGGGCTACCAGTAGATCACACTATAATGAAGCAACTAGAATGGCTCGACTTGTATAGCAACCAAACCATTGATATGCAAGAAGCTACTCCTGCTCAAATCTTGCAAAAACTGCTACTACAGAAATGGACCTTAAAGCCAAGCGATAAGGATCTCATCATCATGCAGCATGAATTTGAATACACCTTAGATGGAAATCAACATAAGCTGTACTCTACTATGCATATGGAAGGAGAAAACTCAACCGATACAGCTATGTCAAAATTGGTCGGCTTGCCTATTGGCATCTTTACCAAACTGATCTTAGATCAAAAAGTATCTATGACTGGGGTGCAAATACCCGTGGTAAAAAGTGTTTATACAGAGGTCTTAAAAGAGCTGGAAAAATTTGGTGTAAAATTCAAAGAAACGGAGTTGACTCCTGTTAGTTAATTCTACCTAGAATATTCACAAGACAAGCAGAAATGCCATCAAAAAGTGCTTACCTTACGTCGATGCTAAACTAAATCAATCATCGAACAACTTAAGCAATTACTCAATTCTTCTTTTATAAAGGGCGCTAGTATTTTATTTTCTGGTGGAGGTCTTGCACGTCTAATTACACTGGCGGCAATACCCATTCTTGCTAGATGGTACCCATTAGGACATCATGGATTATGGGGAATTTTCATGGCCTTGATGATGATAGGAAAAGCCATTTCTAATGGTGGTTTTCATGTATCTTTGATGCTCCCTAAAAACAAAGAAAAAGCAAAGACACTACTTTCCATTTGTTACAAATTCAATTATTTAACAGCAATAGTCTCTACCCTCTCTATATTGGCTCTAATATATTTTGCACCCCATATCATACCACCCAAACAAGTATTGCTTTTTGCCATAGGTCTACCTTTAAGCATCTTTATTGAGGGCAAATCCCAATCCGCACACAGTTGGCTTAATAGAAATCAAAACTATCTGGCCATGTCAAAGGGAGTGGTTATACAAACTGCAGTAACCATTTCATTTCAATTGTTTTTTGGATACATTGTTCTAGAATTAAACGGTCTAATTATAGGGACTATACTCGGTCAGATAGCCATAATGACAATTTACTTAAAAGAAGCAAAGCTTTCTTTTTTCATAAGCGAGACAAGAGAAAAAACAATCGCCGCTTTCAAAGAATATAAATCCTTTTTAACCTTAGGCGTAAGTGGAAATTTGATCAATAATGCTTCTAGCAATCTACCGTTCGTATTTTTTCAAGGCTCGTTTGGAGATGCCTTGAGTGGGCACTTTGTAATGACTCAACAAAGAATTTTGGCTGCACCCATAAATTTAGTTTCCTCTGCTGTCAGCCCGGTATTTTTTAAAGAGGCCAACAAAGCTCATCTTGCTAAAGACAACTCTTTATCAAATTTAGTTTTTAGAGTAAATGGCGTTATGTGGTTCATGATCATACCTGCTGTTATTCTAATAGTGATATGGGGACCAGAAATCTTTACTTTCGTGCTTGGCGATCAATACCAGACTGCTGGGGAGTACGCACGATGGCTAGCACCACTCATGGCCGTTCGTTTTGTAAATCATCCTATGAGTTATTTGATTGACATAAAGCAAAAATTAAACGTACAACTATACTACAATATCTTTTTGCTGATTTGCACTTTTATAATTTTCTACAAACCTATTTTAGACTTAGATGATTTTACAACCATCAAAGTATTTGGGGTTTCTTTCTTTATTATTCAGTCTGCTTTTTTAGCTTATCTATACCGTTTACGAAAAGATTAAGCCTACTTCTTTTTAGCTTCTTAAGCTAAGCTACTTTGCCAAATCTCAGGGCAGACCAATCCTCATCTATCGCTACAATCTTCACAGGTTCAAAATCAGTTTTTCCTATTTCACTCCATCCTTCATCACAATTGATATCACTCTTGTATTTCGTCGAAGACTACTTGAGAAAGCAAATCCACAAAAGTGCATCCCCTATCAGTTTTCCTTTTATTTTCAAAAACAGTGTTTTCATTAGTAAATGCTAAATCTATGACTTTTAGAAAGTCATAAAAAAGCTTAACGTAATCATAATCAACGATATAGTATAGTGCCGATTGAGTAACTTATAAAGATTATCCAGCATCTACAACCTACAGAAAAATCTCTTCAATACCCGAAAAAAAAAAGAAGGTTAAAATTTGGGGCCTCCCCTTCAGCTTGCTCTTCCTCCATCCATCCCAAAAAGCCTCGGGTCACGTCGTCCGTTCCTACCGATAAAAAAAATCGGTACCACTTCCACCGTTAGTCCATCTAGGGCTTCCGGCTATTCGCCTCGCCCGATACAAGGTTTTAGAGTCCGTAAAGTGTTAAGATTTAGACGATATGGGTTCGCCGACCCGTATGGTTAATCTTGCATGCCGAGGCAGAGCCTGTCCCCATACTTCAGGGTTTGCCTCGGTTCGCCATCATACCATTTACAATTGAGAATGTCGGCTATCTTTTGATAGTAAATTCCAAACTCTTCGTTAAAAATGCTCGCAATAGCTAAGGCTATTGTACAGAGATCTTACATGCTGTCTCAAGTTTTCGACAGTTCCCTTCCTATATTGATCCACAGGATCAATATTACTGCGTAGCGGGCGGTCACCTTGATTTTAAAATCTACTAGTCAAAATCTATCTCGACATCTTCAATCGTAATTGGTATAAAACGGTGCACTGCACTGTTTTTGCTTCGCAACCTTTTAAGCGTAATCTTAGACGATATGGGTTCGCTGACCCGTATGGTTAATCTTGCATGCCGAGGCAGGTTTGCCTCGGTTCGCCCCCTAAAACGGTGCACTGCACCGTTTTAGCTTCGCAACGGTGGCTCATATTAAAATAATTAATCAATTATAACATATTAAGAAATATATTATTTATTTTCACCATTTGAGTTTATTATTGGAACACTATTATTTCCAGAACATATGGCAAAATCGAGGAAGAAGAAAAGTAAGCAACTAAGTTTCGCTTTCCTAAAGGATGAGAGAATCCCAAAACTATTTGGTCTCTTCTGCATTTTTAGCGCAATATATCTAAGCATTGCTTTCGTTTCGTATCTTTTTACTTGGAAGGAAGACCAAGCCTACGTTTTTAATACTGGGCTAGCCGCTATAAACGGCAACACTCCTTATGAAATCGCAAACTGGCTCGGCAGACTTGGAGCTACATTATCCAATTTTTTCTTCTATGTTGTCTTTGGTCTCCCCTCTTTTGGTTTGATTTATATTCTTAGTCTTATCGGAGTCGCACGCTTACGCAATTACCCTATACAGCATTATCGTAAAGATATCTACTATAGCATTGCAGCCATTTTCTTTATGTCCGTGCTACTTGGATTCCTTTGTATCAATATGTCATTTCCATATGGAGGTGGATTTGGGAAAAGTGTATCTACTTGGCTGATCAACTTTGTGGGAGAAGCTGGAGTATATGTACTCTTGATAACCCTTCTAACTGCTGCTGCCATCTGGGCGATTAATCCCAACTTCAACGACTTTACCGTTAGAGAATATATATTCCAAATGGAAGCTAAATTCAATGACTTTGTTGACAGGACATTTTCTAGAGGAAAAACCAAGAGACCTAGAAAACCAGCAGCTCCAGTTGTCAATGAATTAGAAACTCCCAATCCTGAAGGGTGGTCTTTTCCTAAACCGGAACAAAATAAGCCTACGACTAAACTTGCAACTCCAGCTTTAGAAATACCACAAGAAAATGAAGGATTAAAACTAGAAATTGGAGTACCACAAGTGCAAACTTCTGGACCTGGAATTGATAGTACTCCTTTAGAAATAGAAGAACCGTCTGGCGCTGTCCCTTCTGCCGCTCTTCCGCAGGAAGATATGGAAATCACAGAAGACAATATCGAAGACATGAGCTTATACGATCCTACATTGGATCTTCGTAACTATGTTCCTCCGGGACTAGACCTCCTAGTAGATTATAGCAGTGGCAATTATGAAATAGACAGAGAAGAGTTAGAAAGGAACAAAGACCAAATCATAGAAACCCTTGCGAACTATAAAATTGAGATTGTAAAGATTAAAGCCACTATTGGACCGACGGTGACGCTTTATGAAATAATACCTGCACCTGGTGTAAGAATATCGAAAATTAGAAACCTTGAGGATGATATAGCATTGAGTTTATCTGCCTTAGGTATTCGTATCATTGCCCCTATTCCAGGTAAAGGAACCGTAGGTATAGAAGTACCAAACGCCAATAAGCAGACTGTATCCCTAAAAGAAGTTCTTGCTTCCGAGCGATTCAAATCGGCAAAGATGGAATTGCCTATTGCCTTAGGAAAGACGATATCGAATGAAGTCTTTGTAGCAGATCTGGCGAAGATGCCTCACCTTCTTATAGCTGGTGCTACTGGGCAAGGTAAGTCAGTAGGTATAAATACCATCTTGATGTCTTTACTGTACAATAAGCACCCTTCACAGGTAAAACTTGTACTTATTGATCCTAAGAAAGTGGAACTCTTCCCTTACGCAGCTATTGAAGACTACTTCCTGACTTCACCGCCTGCTCAAGAAGAACCAATCATAACAGATACGAAGAAAGTAGTTGCTACGCTAAACTCTCTCCTGATAGAGATGGAAGAGCGCTACAACCTACTTAAGAAAGCCAAGGTTAGACATATCACGGATTACAATCAAAAGTTTACGGAGCGTCGCTTGAATCCACAAAAAGGACATAAATTCCTCCCTTACATTGTATTGGTGATTGATGAGTTCGCAGATCTTATCATGACTGCAGGTAAGGAAGTAGAAAACCCAATCGCCCGTCTTGCACAATTGTCAAGAGCCGTTGGTATACACTTGATTATTGCGACGCAAAGACCATCCGTAAATATTATTACCGGGGTTATCAAAGCCAACTTCCCTGCTCGTATCGCCTTTAAGGTAACGGCGATGGTAGATTCTAAAACTATTCTGGATACGCCTGGTGCAGAAAGACTTGTAGGACGTGGAGATATGCTCCTATCCTATGGTGCAGATGTGGTTCGTCTGCAGTGCGCATTCATAGACACCCCCGAAGTAGAAAAAGTAATCAATCACATAGAAGAGCAACCTAGTCACCCTAAACCATATTATCTTCCAGAATTCCATTCTGATGATGATGAAATAAGTGGCGGTGCAGGTTTAAAATATTCTGACCTAGATGAACTGTTTCCTGATGCTGCCAATCTAGTCGTCACCTCAGGTATAGGTAGTACCTCTATGCTACAACGTAGAATGAAACTAGGCTATAACCGAGCTGGACGTATCATGGACCAATTAGAAATTCTAAACATCGTCGGACCATCCGCCGGCAGTAAGGCGAGACAGGTTCTCGTGCACGATGCTGTTGAGCTGGAACGGTTATTGGATGAACTTAAACGTAGGAAATAGGAGGCATTCCGCGAAAGCGGAGGTCATATTGAACCCGACGATTATTCTCGTAATAATCGTTGGGTTTTTTTTTGTCTATAATTCGAAAAAACGGATTTAAATTAAGGATTATGAGACTCTTATACATAACAAGTATAACACATGTCAATTTTAGCTAAAGCCTTCACACTATCGCTCTATACATCCAGCTAGTTTAGCATATCTAAGAATAAGTAGTCACATTTCCCCTCAAAAGGTATTTTTTTGTAGTATTTCTTCCATTTTATGACGTCACTTTCAAAAAAAATATTTTTTTTATAGGATTTATTATGGATTTCTATGGAGTCAATAGACCATATTATTAATACCATTTGAAATTTAAAATGACGCATATATTTAGATGCTAATTATCAACCTGCCAGCCGTAGGCAGGACTATTCGCCTGCCTACGGCTGGCAGGTTGATAATACTCATAATAGCTAAGGCTATCCTACAGAGATCTTACATGCTGTCTCCAATTTTTCGACAGTTCTCTTCCTATATTGATCAGCTGGATTAATATCACTGCACAGCGTGCGTTCACCTCGCTCCTAATCATTTCTATCTAAAATCTTGCACGCTATATTAAACTACACATGATATAAGAGCAATTTTTCGTGTGAGCGGTAGGAATGGTGGACCGATAGGGACAGTCCGGACTGGAGTGTAACGGAAGTATGGACGGTAGCGGACGCGGACCCATGGATGACGCGACTCGTATCGACACTTTTTCAGTGGAGATAAAGAGGCACACCCAAAATAGATAAAAGAAAGCGTTACCCTCTCTGATGATACGCTAAAGCAAACTTTATTTTGGTATAACTGATCTTCTCTTCGAAAGCATCAAAGATCGGCCTCAAGGTAATCGGTGGTTCCATTTTCTTCGCAAAGTCAATGACCAGGTCGAGCTCAGATTGAGAGACGAATTTGAAAATATCAATATCCTCCCCTCCGACATACAGCGAACTCAGGTGAGAGTAAATGGTCGTCTCGCTCAATTCTCTACTAGTCGCTATCATCGGCACCGTCAGCCCCTGCTTGTACATCTCTAGGGTTTGCATATAGGTAGCCCCTTTGATTTGTTTTCCACTCTTCACTTTGACGAGTACATATTTTTTTATTTCCTCTTTAAAGTCTTCACCATAAAGGCTTAACTTTCTCTCACCCATACCTGGAATCTGGAGTAGCTCGGTGTCAGAGGTAGGCTTCTGCTCACTCATCGCATGCAGTGCCGTATCTGCAAATATGATATATGGTGGCACCCCTTTCGCCTTCGCCAATCTAGCTCTAAGGACACGCAATCTCTCAAACAATTCATCTTTGATAGATTCTTTTTTCGTCTTTTGTTTGGTTGCTTTTTTAGCTTCTTTCTCTCTTTCTAGTTTCTTTTCAAGACTTGCTAGCTTGAGTGTCTTCTTTCCATATAAGAGATCGTTACCAAACTCTGTAATTTTTAGAAAGTTATACTCCTCATAGGCGACTTCCATGACTCCTAAGTTAATCAATTGCTGGATAAAGTATTGCCATTCGCGTTGTCCAAACTCTCTTCCCGCTCCGTACGTTTTGATTTTATTGTAGCCTCGTTCGAAAATCTCTTTCCTACCTGAGCCACGCAGGACATCGATAAGTACGTTGGCACTGACGCGCTGATTTAGTCGCATCAAGGCAGACAAGGCTTTTTGCGCAGTGACGGTCCCATCAAAATACTGAGGTGGGTTTTTACATACATCACAAGCTCCGCAGTCTTCAGCCATCTGCTCTCCAAAATAATTCAGTAACATACGTCGACGACAAGATAAGGCCTCCGCATATTGCTGCATTCGATCGAGCTTGCTTAATTTTAATTCCAGATTGGCTCCTCCATTGCTTTTAAAAATATCCCTAAACACAGCGACATCCCTAAAGCTATAAAATAAGATGGTCTCCGCGAGAGAGCCATCTCGACCTGCGCGACCAATCTCTTGATAGTAGCCCTCTATATTTTGAGGGAGATTGTGATGAATCACCCAACGCACATTAGACTTGTCAATCCCCATCCCAAAAGCCACGGTTGCACAAACAACCAGGATCTCATCATTGATAAAATCCTCTTGCACCTTAGCGCGCATATCATCAGACATACCTGCATGATAGCACATTGCCTTTACGCCTCGGGACTGTAGTTTTTCTGAAACATCTTCTGTATTTTTTCTACTCAGGCAATAAATAATACCTGCTTTATTCGGTCGCTCTTTTATAAAAGCGGCTATCTGTTCCAGTTTTTTTTGCCCTGGTCTAGCCTCTAAAAATATATTGGGCCTATCAAAAGAAGCAATAAAGGAGGCTGGCTCCATCAGGTTGAGCTGCTCTGTAATATCTTTTCGAGTAATCTTATCTGCAGTTGCTGTGAGGGCTATCACCGGAGTACTCGGAAATTTAGTTTTTAGCAATTTGAGTCGAGTATACTCAGGTCTAAAATCGTGCCCCCAGGAAGATATACAGTGCGCCTCATCGATGGCAAACATACTAATATTGATATTGCTGATGGCATTCATAAAAGTGTCTGAAGCTAGTTTTTCAGGAGACACATAAAGCAGCTTGAGATTGCCATTGTAAAACGCGTCTTCAACATGACGCTGCTCGGAACTAGACAATGAACTATTGAGATATGCGGCTGTGATTCCATTTGAACGCAAGGCTTCCACTTGATCTTTCATGAGCGAAATTAATGGAGAAACAACTATGCACGTCCCCTCTAACATCATAGCTGGTATCTGAAAGCAAACAGACTTACCCCCTCCCGTTGGCATCAAAACTACAGTATCCCTACCAGATAAAACCGTTTCGACAATCTCTTTTTGCTGCGCTCTAAATGAGCTGTAACCGTAATATTTTTGTAGTATAAATTCAGGAGACATGGATTCTTTCATAGTCCCACTAAGGTACAAATTTCTCATTGTTGGGAATTGAATTTTGAAGTTTGATTTATGAGAATGATGAAATTAATTTACGAATACTAAAAGTACAATCCTTTAAACATTTCCTTCACTATAGGTCAATCAAAATTGGTATTCCTAATAAAAAAAAGAGTCGTACGCATTATAGAATTGGATGAAATAATTCTATTGAGCCTATTTGCTTGCCTTAATAATAGGAGAATTAGCTATACTGGTGTGAATCTAGAGATGAGCATATTACATTTTTCAATAATTCATGGGTGTTTGTTTTATTAATTCTAGCCCCTTGAAATCAACATCAATGCTTTGAAACAGACAATAAAACTCCTTTTCATTTCTCTTTCGATTCTTTTCTCTATAGATACAGCTGCCCAAGGAGGTGGATGTGGGTGTACAAACTGTCCTCAGTTTATGCCAGATAATTTTCGTGGAGATTTTCTCATTAACGTAATAGGTGCTACAAATGATGACTTATCTGACCCCAACCAGGGCGTATGTGAGGTAAGGCTTACGTTTAATCACCAGTATATAGGTGATTTAGAAATTCTATTGACTTCCCCTTCTGGGCAGGAGATTACACTAGTTGGTCCTATAGCGCTGTTTGGAGAGTCGGATTTGTCTACGTGGGAAGTATCCTTTGTGCCTTGTGCGGTTACACCTGTACCTGACCCAGGATTGCCTAACATCTGGAATAATCTAAGTATGACTAGACAAGGCTTTGATTTTACGGGCAGTTACCATCCGAGTGATGGTTGTCTAGAAGATTTTAATACAGGACCGGTTAACGGTACTTGGATTCTAGAAGTAATAGATGGGCAGCCCGTCGACTTTGGTACATTTATCAACTACGAAATTATATTTTGCGATGATGATGGGATTAATTGCAACTCTAATCCTTGTGGCGTTTTTGCAGATGCGGAAGCACCTAGCTTTGCCTGCCAAGGAGATACTGTAGTCATAGATGCTAGTGGATCTAATGGAAACACTTTTGTATGGGGTACGAGTGACGGAACCTTTGTTGGAAATCCAAGTGGACCTACCGTTGCGATTACGACCTCTGGCACGTACTTTGTGACCGTATCCGATAACGGGTCTTGCCCGGAAGTAGCTACAGTCATATTCAATACGGTACCTGAGGTACCTACTGCCGAAATAACGGTATCTGGAATTTTAGATTGTAACAACCCTGAAATCACATTACAAGGATCGACCGATCAAGAAGAGGAAATCTTTATATCCTGGGTAGCCGGTGCCGCCGTAGATCCCGACAACTTTAATCCCTTGGGAATGGATTTGGATTTAGAAATTGATGAACCGGGGGTCTATACATTAGTAGTAATCAATACAGAAAGTGCCTGCTCTCAAACAGCGACAATAACAGTTGAGGATGAGTCTGTCTTCCCGATTATAGATGCAATGGTCAACGATACGATTTCATGTACAAATGATACCATTTCGATTACAGCAGCAGCGGACATTGAAGACTCCGTGTTTGAATGGACTGGCCCTGGTGGGTTCAATAGTTCAGATGAAGAACCTGAAGTAGTCGCTGGTGGCACCGAATGGATGCGTCGACTCTCTAGAACTCACTGTAGCAATAGATACCATACCACCTGATTTCACCATCAGCTCTAGCAATGATATAGACTGCTCTATCACTACAAGTACACTGAGTATTAACTCTACAGATACCTTAGCCAATTTTTCCTGGACTGGTCCGGGAGGGTTTACTAGTTCTGATGAAGAGCCAGAAATAAATATGGGAGGGACTTACAATCTGATCGCAAGCACAGCAAATGGATGTACTTCTGAAAGAACAATAGAAGTGTCACAGACAGCAGACCTACCAGATATAAGTGTAGTTGCAGACGGCAGCATCTCTTGCAACAATACAGCATTTGAATTAAATGGGAACTCAGATACAGACGGAGTAACATTTGAATGGATAGGTCCTAATAGTTTCACTTCCGGAATTGCTAACCCAGGTATGGTTACAGATACTGGAACGTATATATTGACTGTGACTGCACCAAATGGTTGCTCTATCATGAATGAAGTAAGAATCATGGCTGATACACTGCGCCCCACACTTACACTAGATATACCCGAAGTCTTAAATTGTAATAATATGACCACCACTTTGATGGGGGCACCAGATGATGCTGGATTTACATTTGAATGGTCAGGACCAAATGGTCAAAGCTTTACTGAAGCAGAGCCAACTGTTGAAGGACCTGGCATATATAATCTTACTGTCATTGGAGAGAATGGCTGTACTAATTTATTTGCTGTGGAAGTCGATATTGATGATGTAGAGCCCGCATTAAGTATCTCTATTGACCCCAATGACATCCTTACATGCAACAATACTGACTTTTCTCTTATCAATACTTCAGTGTATTATAAGGCACATAGTTTACACTTCTTCGGGTACATGGTTTACACTTTTATTTTGTTAATATGTAAATATGTTTCTTTTCCT